>JALTLF010000169.1:0-12327 GCA_027005735.1 Chromatiales bacterium
TCGGTGTCGATGCCCTCCAGGCTGCCGGGATAGCTGGTGGCGTGGCGGCCGTTAAGCAGCCCGGCGGTGGCGAGCACCTTCGGCGCGGCGCAGATGGCGGCGATCCATTTGTTGTTGTCGTGCATGCTGGCGAGCAACTGGTGAATGCGGGGATCGGCGTTGAGGTGATCGGCGCCGGGCAGGCCGCCGGGCAGGGCGATCATGTCGAAGTCGCGCTGCATGGCCTCGTCGAGTGTCATGGACGGCACCAGCACCATGCCGCGACTGGCGGTGACGGTGCCGCCGTCCAGCCCGGCGGTGATCACCTCGGCGCCCGCGCGGGTGAGCAGATCGGTAATGCTTACCGCTTCAAGTTCTTCGCAGCCCTGGGCGAGGGGGACAAGGACGCTTGCCATTGTTCGGTCCTCCGGTTGGTGGTGACGATGTAACGCGAGACGGGAAGCAGCCGAATGCCCTGTTGCGCCAGTTCCGGCAGGCGCTGTTCGAGTATGTCCAGTGTCAGGGCATTGGGGTGGCCGATGGCCAGCATGGCGCCCTTCTCGCGCGCCTTGACCATCAGCAGGTCGAACTGGTGGTGGATGAAATCGGCGTCCGCGTAGTGATCGAGAAAGAGATCGCGGGTGGTGGCGGCTATGCCCCGTTGCCGCGCCGCCTCCAGGGCGACGCTGTGACGGGTAGTGCGGCTGTCGACAAAAAAGGTGCCGGGGCGTTCCTGCAACGCATCCATGAGCCAGTGCATGGGCTGCAGGCGACGCGTCAGGAGGCTGCCCATGTGATTGTTGACCCCGCGCACGTGGGGAATGGATGCGAGGTTGTCGCGCAGGGTGGCGAGGAAGGCCTCGCGCGGCATGTCGGCGGTGAGCGCGCCGGGGCCGAGGGCCTTGCCGCTCTCGGCCTCCATGGGCAGGTGGATGAGGACTTCCTTGTTACGAGCATGGGCACGTTCTGCCAGCGTGCGGGCGAAGGGCGTATGCGGCAGAAAGGATACCGTCACGGGCCAGGGCAGATCCACGGCGCGCCGGCCGTCGCGCAGGCGATCACCGATGTCGTCGATGATGATGCTGACCACGGGCACGGGCCGCGTGGCATCACCTGCCGACGCAAGGGCCGGCAGCATGGCGCCGAGCAGGAATGCCAGCAGTCCGAAGCCGCACCTCATCCCCGCTACGACACGCATCCGGCCCGCCGTCCGCCTTAGTCCTATCGCGCGCTGATCAGGGTCAGTCCCTTGAGGACGTTGAGCGCCTCGTAGAGGAAGTAGTCGGTCTCGGCCAGCGAGCCCTCGGGCTGCGGTGAGCCGGGTGCCTGTGGATCACCTTCCTCGGCGTTTTCCAGGTGGCCGGCGAGATCGCGCTCCTTGATGGGGCCGAGGCCGTCGTCCTGGCGCACGTTGACCTTGAGATCCTGCAGGGCGATGTCCGGCACGATGCCCTTGGCCTGGATGGAACGGCCCGAGGGCGTGTAGTAGCGGGCCGTGGTGAGTTTCAGCGCCGTGCCGTTACCCAGCGGTACCACGGTCTGCACCGAGCCCTTGCCGAAGGTCTGCTTGCCGATGATGACGCCGCGCTTGTGATCCTGCAGGGCGCCGGCGACGATCTCCGAGGCCGATGCGGAACCCCCGTTGACCAGCACCACCAGCGGTACGCCATCGACCAGCACCGCGGGACTGGCCTGATGCTTGAGGTGGTTGTCCTCGGTGCGGCCCTGGACCGTGACGATGACGCCGGAGTCGACGAAGACGTCGGCGACTTCCACCGCGGCGTCCAGCAGGCCGCCGGGGTTGTTGCGCAGATCGAGAACGAGCCCCCTGAGGCTCGCGCCGTTTTCCTTTTCCAGCTTGCGGATGGCGGCCTTGAGCTCGGCGCCGGTGCGTTCCTGGAACTGGGTAATGCGCACGTAACCGTAACCGGCTTCCAGCATGCGCTGCTTGACGCTCTTGACGTGGATGCGGTCACGCACCAGCGTGACGGAGATGGGCTTCTCCACGCCCTCGCGCACGATGAGCAGGGTGATGCTGGTACCCGGCTTGCCGCGCATGAGCTTGACCGCATCGTCCAGGGTCATGCCCTTTACCGGCGTGTCGTCGAGGCGCACGATGAGGTCCCCCGCCTTGATCCCGGCGCGCTGCGCCGGCGTGTCGTCGATGGGCGAGACCACCTTGACGAAACCGTCCTCGAGCCCGACGACGATGCCGAGTCCACCGAACTCGCCCGTGGTACCCACGCGCAGTTCCTGGAAGGCCTCGCGGTCGAGGTAGCTGGAGTGGGGATCGAGACCGGTGAGCATGCCGCGAATGGCGTTTTCCAGCAGCGTGGCATCGTCCACTTCCTCGACATAGTTCTCCTTGATCTTGCCGAAGACCTCGCTGAGCGCACGCACCTCGTTGAGCGGCAGCCCCGTATAGCTCGGCGCCGTGGCACGGTTTGCCAGCACGCCGCTACCCACCGCGAGGGAGACCCCCAGCGCCAGGCCTATCATCAGCACCACCAGATTTCTGGATGAGAATTTCATCGTCTTGATACTCCCCTGGGGCTCGACCACCTGTGGCCGGGCCGGATACTGCGTCGTCAGATGGGCGGGGAAACTCGCTTCCCTGCCGCTCGCGTGGCACCCACGCGCTGAGTTACGTCATGTAATTGAAAAACCGTTAAAAATTCCCTGCGCTCGTCTTCGGGACCGGACCTCACCCGGACCCTTACCGGACCCCGGCGTCCCGCGCTTAAGGCATTGATATTACCCCAATACCCTGCCGGGCACACTAACAGTTTAGACGGGCGCGGCGCGGCAAGTTCAACGCGACGGGGCCTGTCAGGGTTTTCGGCACCATTTGACGGGATTTGAGGGCTTGCCGTTGTGACGGATTTCAAAATACAGCCCCACGCTGTCCTTGCCGCCGCTCTTGCCCACCGTGGCGATGATGTCGCCGGCCTCCACCCAGTCGCCCGTCTCCCGCAGCAGGCTCTGGTTGTTGCCGTACAGGCTCATGTAGCCGTCGCCGTGGTCGAGGATCACCAGCAGGCCGTAACCGCGCAGCCAGTCGGCGTAGGCCACGCGCCCGCGCGCCACGGCGCGCACGTTGTTACCCTCGCGCGCGCGAATGATGATGCCGTTCCACTTCACGCGCCCGCCGGCGCGGGTCTTTCCGAACAGCTTGCGCACCCGGCCCACCGCCGGCCAGGGCAACTTGCCGCGCAGGCTGGCGAAGGGTTTGTGCAGGCCGGCCTCGGCGGGGATATCGGCGAGCATCTCCTGGATGAGGTTGAGCAGTTTCTCCAGCTGGCGCTCGTTTTCCACCATGCGCGCCAGTTCTTCGCTGCGACTCCTGAGCTGGCTCTTGAGGCGCGCCACCAGCAACTTGCGCGCCTGAATGGTGTTGTCCAGCGCGGCCTTCTCGCGCCGCTGCTGCCTGAGCAGGGCGGTGAGCCTTGCCTGCTGGCGCCGGATGTCGGCCTCCACGCGCTGAAGCTTTTCCAGGTCCGCCCGGGCTTCGTCGATGCGCGCGCTGCGCGCGCGGTTGAAATAGTCATAGTAGGTGAACATGCGCCCGGCCAGCGCCGGGTCTTCCTGGTTGAGCAGCAGCTTGAGGTATTCCTGGCGGCCGATGACGTAGGCGGCGCGGACCTGGCGGGCGAGGAGGTCACGCTGCGCGGCCACTTCCTCGCGCAGGCGCGCGCGGTCGTTCTTCAACTGGCGCAGGCGCTTTTTCTGCTTGCGCAGGCGATGCCGGATGTTCCGCAGGTTCTGTACCAGCTTGCCGATGCGGCTTTCGGTTTCCTGCAACTCGGCGCGCGCCTCGTCGTGCTCGCCACGGATGCGGTTGAGATCGCGGCGCAGGGCGTCGATGCGCTGCCTGAGCGCCTTGAGTTCGGCTTCCTTGCGCGCGCGCTCGGCGGCGCTGATGGGTTCGGCGGCAGCGACAGAAGGCAGGCAAGCGAGCAGCAGGGCGGCCAGCAACAGGGCGCCAAGGCGCAGCGGCGGAGTGGTGTGTGTGTCGTGATCCACGGTGATGTCGCAGCCCGACACCCGGTGGGCGGCGTGGCTCAGGCGCTTTCCTGGAGGTTCTCGCCGAAGGATACCAGAGAACGCCCGCTCATTTCAGGCGGCTGACTGAGATCCATGAGGGTGAGCATGGTGGGCGCCACGTCGGACAGGGCGCCGTTGGCCTTGAGCGTCGCCGGGCGGCCTATATAAAGGAAAGGCACGGGGTTGGTGGTGTGCGCGGTGTGCGGCTGGCCGGTGTCGGGGTTGACCATCTGCTCGGCGTTGCCGTGATCCGCGGTGATGAGGATTTCGCCACCGGCCTTCTGGATGGCATCCACCACGCGACCGATGCACTGGTCGAGAAACTCGATGGCGCGCACCGTGGCATCGAAGTTGCCGGTGTGACCCACCATGTCCGGGTTGGCGTAGTTGCAGACGATGACGTCGTACTTGCCCGACTCGATGGCCTCGACGAGCTGATCGGTGAGCTGGCCGGCGCTCATCTCCGGCTTCTGGTCGTAGGTGGTGATGTCCTTGGGCGAGGGCACGAGGATGCGGTCCTCGAACTCGAAGGGATCCTCGCGCCCGCCGTTGAAGAAGAAGGTCACGTGGGCATACTTCTCGGTCTCGGCGATGCGCAACTGGCGCAGGCCGAGCTGGGAGATGTAGTCGCCGAAGACGTTCTTGAGGCGCTCCGGCGGGTAGGCCACCGGCACGTCGAACTCGGCATTGTACTCGGTGAGGCTGACGAAGCGGCCGAGTTTCGGGAAGACCTTGCGCTCGAAGCCGTCGAAGTCGGGCTCGATGAAGGGGCGCGTGATCTGGCGCGCGCGATCCGAGCGGTAGTTCATGAAGATCAGCACGTCGCCGTCCTCGATCTTCACCGGTTCCGTCTCGCCCGGCGGGATGATGGCGGTGGGCTTGACGAACTCGTCGGTCTCGCCGCGACTGTAGGCCATGCCCAGGCCGGTGACCGCATCGGCTGCCGTGTACTCGGCGATCCCCTGGGTAATGAGGTCGTAGGCGGCCTGGATGCGCGGCCAGCGGTGATCGCGGTCCATGGCATAGAAGCGGCCGATCATGGTGGCGATGCGGCCATGGCCCAGTTCGGCGAACCTGGCCTCCATCTTCTTGAGGGACTCGCCGGCGCTCTTGGGCGCGGTATCGCGACCGTCGAGGAAGGCGTGCAGATAGACCTTCTCGGCGCCGCGCCTGACGGCCAGCTCCGCCATGGCGTGAATGTGATCCTCGTGGCTGTGCACGCCGCCGGGGGAGAGCAGGCCGAGAATGTGCACCGCCTTGCCGGTCTCGATGGCCAGATCCACGGCGTCGGTGAGCGTCTGGTTGGTGAAGAAGGAACCGGTCTTGATGGAGCGATTGACGCGCGTGTACTCCTGGTAGACCACGCGCCCGGCGCCGAGGTTGAGGTGGCCCACCTCGGAATTGCCCATCTGGTCGGCGGGCAGGCCCACCTCGGCGCCCGAACCCCGGATCAGGGTGTGGGGATACGCCTTCCAGAAACGATCCCAGTTGGGCGTATCGGCGGCGAGAATGGCATTGCCCTCGGGGTGCTCCGAGTACCCCCAGCCATCCAGGATAACCAGGGCAATTGGTCTGTATTTCAATGACATAGCGACTTATATGTACGTGTTCACCGCCACCCGGCCGGGTGTTGGACTTATTCTAATACGTGGGGGCGCGAGCCCCAAAGGACAATACGCGCCGAGGGGGGCCGTGAATGCCCGCAAAAAACCCGATGAAAAATGGATTATCCGCTTCTCAAAAGGTAGATTATTGTATAATGTTTTAATGATAAAAGGCACTGGAAAGCCGATGTCCATATCTTTAAATTGCTGGAAGCAACTTTACCAACCAGACGATGCGCAGGGTTATCTGATGATGAATACGGTAGAACTCACTGAGTTGATGACGCACGATGAGGATATCGACCGCGCCTCGCGTTCCCTGAAGGCCATGTCCCATCCGTTGCGTCTCAAGATCCTCTGCACCCTGGGTGATCGTGAAATCAGCGTACAGGACATCGTCGAGGCCGTCGGCACCTCGCAGAGCAACATTTCGCAGCACCTCGCCATCCTGCGCGACAAGGGCATTCTCGCCTCGCGCAAGGACGCCAACCGGGTCTACTACCGCGTCGGCGACGCCCGCACCCTGCGCCTCATCGGCATGATGCGGGAAGTGTTCTGCACCAGCGAATAGGCTCGCCATTCCCGACATGTTCCGGCCGCCCCAACCCCGCCGGCAGGGGACTTGAAACCGGACGCCTGAACGCCATATTCTCCCCCGAGTTTTCGAGTGGGCGTACCGCCCCTTGACCGGATCCCGCTATAGAGGCCCCGAATCAATCATGGAGCAATATCTCGAATTTGCCTCGCGCCACGTGTTTCTCGTCGGTGGCTTCGTCATCGTCGCCGTGCTGCTGGTCTACAGTTACATCGCGCCACGTTTCCGTCCCTGGAAGACCGTCTCGCCACTGGACGCCACGCAGCTCATCAACCGCGAGGACGCCCTGGTGCTGGACGTGCGCGAGGACAGCGAGTACCAGCACGGCCACATCGTCAACTCGCTGCACATCCCCCTCTCGCTCATCGACAAGCGCATGGGCGAACTGGAAAAGCACAAGTCACGCCCCATCATCGTTGGCTGCCGCACGGGTTCGCGCTCCGGCCATGTCTGCGGCATGCTGACGAAAAACGGGTTCGAGAAGGTCTTCAATCTCGGTGGCGGCATCATGGCCTGGGAAGGGGCCAACCTGCCGCTGAGCAAACGCTAGTCATTCACTCACAGGGAAGCGAATATCATGCCCGACGTCGTCATGTACTCCACCATCATGTGTCCTTATTGCCAGCGCGCGCGCATGCTGCTGCGCGAGAAGGGCGTGGATTACACCGAGATCCTCGTGGATCGCGAGCCCGGGCGCCGGCCCGAGATGATCCAGAAGGCCGGCGGGCGCACCAGCGTGCCGCAGATCTTCATCGACGACTACCACGTGGGGGGCTGTGACGACATGTTCGAACTGGAATATGCCGGCCGGCTGGACGCCCTGCTGGGCCTCGCCGGCGCGGCGGGCGTCGAGGAAGGCCATGGCTGAGGCCATGCACGTCGTCTGCCCCGCCTGCGGCGCGGTCAACCGCCTGCCGCCGGAGAAACCGGCCCGCGAGGGCAAGTGCGGCAAGTGCGGGCAGGCACTGTTCAGGGGCCAGGTGCTTAATCTCGACGCCGCCGCTTTCGAGCGCCACATCAGCCGCAACGACCTGCCGGTGCTGGTGGACTTCTGGGCCCCCTGGTGCGGCCCCTGCAAGATGATGGCGCCGGTGCTCGATCAGGCCGCCGCGCAACTGGAGCCACGGGTGCGCGTGGCCAAGCTCAACACCGAGACGGAACAGGCGCTGGCGGCACGCTACAACATCCGCAGTATCCCCACCCTCGCCCTGTTCCGCGGCGGCCGCGAGATCGCCCGCCAGGCCGGGGCCATGGATCTCGCCACCCTGACGCGCTGGATCGGGCAGCACATCTAGCCCTGTCTCCACCCGGCAATTTTCGCTACCATACGCCTGCTTTTTTCACATAACCGAATCCAGGGATCCCCATGGCCGAAAAAGACAACGGCGCCGCCGAAGCCAGCCAGCAACTCCAGGTGGAGAAACTCTATCTCAAGGACGCGTCCTTCGAGTCCCCCAATTCTCCCGCCATGTTCACCGAGGAGTGGAAGCCGCAGGTGCACTTCCAGCTCAACACCGAGACCCAGGAACTCGACACCGATCTCTACAACGTGGTGCTGTCGGTGACCGCCGAGGTGAAGCAGGGTGACCGAACCGCCTTCCTGGTGGAAGTGCAGCAGGCGGGGATCTTCCGCGCCACCGGCTTCAGCGACGAGGAACTGGGCGGCCTGCTGGGCAGCTATTGCCCCAACCTGCTCTACCCCTATGCCCGCGAGGTGGTCTCGGACCTGGTGGTCAAGGGCGGCTTCCCGCCCTTGATCCTCGCGCCGGTCAATTTCGACGCCCTCTATGCCCAGCACCTGGCGCAGCAGGAACAGCAACAGGCCTGATGCGCGCCGTCCACGCCTGAGGCCATGAGCGCAGCCACACCGCCACAGCGCGTTGCCGTCCTCGGCGCCGGGGCCTGGGGCACGGCGCTGGCCCTGCACATCAGCCGCAACGGCTATCCCGTGTGCCTGTGGGCCCACCACGCGGATCACGCCGCGGCCATGGCGGAGACGGGCAGCAACCCGCGCTTCCTCCCCGAGATCCGCTTTCCCGACACGCTGTCCGTCACCGCCGATCTCGCCGAGGCCGTCGCTGGCGCCGATATCGTGCTGGTGGTGGTGCCCAGCCACGCCTTCCGCCAGACCCTCGCCGCCCTGCGCCCGCTGCTGAAGCCGCAACAGTGGCTCGCCTGGGCCACCAAGGGCCTGGAGTTCGACAGTCAGAAGCTGCTGCACCAGGTGGCCGCCGAGGAGCTGGGCGAGGCGGTGGCACCGGCGGTGATCTCCGGGCCCACCTTCGCCCGCGAGGTGGCGCGCGGCCTGCCCGGCGCCATAACCGTGGCCTCCACCGATGCCACGCATGCCGAGCGCATCGCCGAGATCCTGCACAACGAGCGCTTCCGCGCCTACACCGCCGGCGACGTGGTCGGCGTGGAGCTGGGCGGCGCGCTCAAGAACGTGCTCGCCATCGCCGCCGGTATCGCCGACGGCCTCGGCTTCGGCGCCAATACCCGCGCCGCGCTCATCACCCGCGGCCTGCACGAGATCATGCGCCTGGGCCACGTGCTCGGCGGGCAGGCCGAGACCTTCATGGGGCTGGCCGGTCTCGGCGATCTGATCCTCACCTGCACCGACGACCAGTCGCGCAACCGGCGCTTCGGGCTCGGCGTGGGGCAGGGGCGTGACCGCGACGAGGTCATCGCGGAGATCGGCGAAGTGGTGGAGGGCATCAAGTCCGCCGCCGCCGCCCACGCGCTGGCCACCCGGCACGAGGTGGACATGCCCATCACCGAACAGGTCTACCGCGTACTCTACGAGGGCGAGGATCCCCACGACGCCGTGCGCGACCTGCTGGATCGCGAGGTCAAGCCGGAGACGGTGTAGGCCGGCGCGTCGCAGAATCGCGAGGACTACCCATGCCGCTCCACGTCGTCCTCTTCGAGCCTGAGATCCCGCCCAACACGGGCAACATCATTCGCCTGTGCGCCAACACCGGCGCGCGGCTGCATCTCATCGAACCGCTGGGCTTCGAGCTCGACGACACGCGCCTGCGCCGCGCCGGCCTCGACTATCACGAATTCACCGATGTCGCGGTGCACGCCCATCTGGACGCCTTCCGCCGCGCCGTTGCACCGGGCCGCCTGTTCGGCATTTCCACCCGCGGCACGCGCAGCAGCCACGCGGTGGACTACCGCGACGGCGACGCCCTGCTGTTCGGCCCCGAGAGCCGCGGCCTGCCGCAGGCCGTGCGCGAGGAACTCGGTGAGGAACACGTCCTGCGCATTCCCATGCGCCCCGGGCAGCGCAGTCTCAACCTCGCCAATGCCGTCGCCGTGGTGCTCTACGAGGCCTGGCGCCAGCTGGATTTCAAAGGAGGCGGTTAAAAACGTTAACCACGGAGGGCACGGAGTACACAGAGAATAATATCTGTCAGTGTGGCATGCCCCGTATACCGCCTTACCATCCAGTCATTCCGGGGGCCACTGTGTGCAACCGGGCGGCAGCCCGGCATCCAGTGATAAAGGAGGTTCCCAAGGTCGAAAGTATCACTGGATTCCGGGCAAGTGCTTCGCACTTTCCGCAATGACATCGGGGGGGTTATCGTCAAGGTGCTGTCCAGGCCTGCCGATGTGGTGCTTATCCTGTTGCTCACCATAATAGAACTTTCTCTATGTGCTCCGTGCCCTCTGTGGTCAATCAATGTGGTCAGTACAGCCACTGGCGATCTATTGTAAAATCCCCCTCATGGCATCCAGCGATGAAACTTCCACCGACGGCCCCGACGCGTCCCTGCGGGTCGATTTCTGCGGCCTGGACTTCGCCTCGCCGCTGGTGCTGCTCTCCGGCTGCGTGGGTTTCGGCGAGGAATACACCCGCGTAAAAGGTTTTTCCAACCGCGACGTGGGCGCGGTGTGCCTCAAGGGCACCACGCTGGAACCGCGCCTCGGCAACCCGCCCCACCGCGTCTATGAAACCCCCGCCGGCATGCTCAATGCCATCGGCCTGCAGAACCCCGGCGCGCGCCACGTGGTGGAGAAGATCCTGCCCCAGCTGGACTTCAGCGAGACCCGTTTCATCGCCAACCTCTCCGGTTCCACGGTGGAAGAATACGCCGAGGTGGCACGCATCTTCGACGACTCGCCCATCGACGCCATGGAGATCAACATCTCCTGTCCCAACGTCAAGGAGGGGGGCGTGGCCTTCGGCAACGACCCGGACATGTCGGCGCGGGTGGTGGCCGCCTGCCGCAAGGTCACCGACAAGCCGCTCATCACCAAGCTCTCGCCCAACCAGACCGACATTGCCGAGAATGCGCGTCGCTGCCTGGAGGCGGGCAGCGACGCCTTCGCGGTGATCAACACCCTCATGGGCATGGCCATCGACGCCGAGAGCCGCGAGGCCATCATCGGCAACAACCAGGGCGGCCTGTCGGGGCCCGCCATCAAGCCCGTGGCCCTGCTCAAGGTCCACCAGGTCTACCAGGTGTGCCGCGACCACGGCGTGCCCATCATCGGCCAGGGGGGCGTGGCCAGCGCCGAGGACGCCATCGAGTTCCTCATCGCCGGGGCCAGCGCCGTGGGCGTGGGCACGGCCCTGTTCTACGACCCCCTGCTGTGCCCGAAGATCAACGCCGGCATCGAGAACTACCTCGCGCGCCACGGCCTCGCCCGGGTGAGTCAGCTCACCGGCACCCTGCGGCTCAACAGCCCGCCCGTCCGCCAGCCCGGCTGTGGCGTCTAACTTACTGATAATACAGTCTCTTTTCCCTTCAAGCCGGCCGCGCACCCGGCCGCTATCATTTGTGCACGCTTTTTGCACAGTCAGTGTCCGGGATTGGCAGACGACAAAAATATGACGCAGCCACAACGCAAAAAGATCCGCCTCGGCGACCTGCTGGTGGAAAACGGGCTGATCACCGAGGATCAGCTCATGGAGGCCCTCGCCTTCCAGAAGAAGACCGGCCACAAGCTGGGGCGTACCCTCATCGACAAGGGCTTCGTCTCCGAGGAACAGATGCTGGAGGTGCTCTCGCGCCAGTTGCAACTGCCCTATATCAACCTCAAGAGCTACAAGTTCGACGCCGACACCGTGCGCCTCATCCCCGAGACCCTGGCGCGGCGCTACCGCGTCATCGTCCTCAAGGAGCAGCCGGGGGGCTCGGTGCTGGTGGGCATGGCCGATCCCACCGACATCTTCGCCTACGACGAGGTGGCCAAGGTACTCAAGCGCCCGGTGGACCCGGCGGTGGTGCGCGAGTCCGACCTGCTCGGCACCATCGATCTCGTCTATCGCCGTTCCGCCGAGATAAGCGAGCTGGCCGAGGAGCTGGGCGAGGAACTGGCGGAGACCGATTTCGACCTCGCGCAGATGATCCAGAGCGAGGACCTCGCCAACGCGCCGGTGGTCAAGCTCTTGCAGACCATTTTCGAGGACGCCGTGCAGGTGGGCGCCTCCGACATCCACATCGAGCCCGACGAGTCGGTGCTGCGGATTCGCCAGCGCATCGACGGCGTGCTCCAGGAACAGGTGATGAAGGAGAAGCGCATCGCCAGCGCGCTGGTCTCGCGCCTCAAGCTCATGGCGGGCCTGAACATCTCCGAGCGCCGCCTGCCCCAGGACGGCCGCTTCAACATCCGTATCAAGAAGCGCAACATCGACGTGCGCCTCTCCACCATGCCCATCCAGCACGGCGAATCGGTGGTCATGCGCCTGCTGGACCAGTCCGGCGACATGCTCAACCTCGAACAGCTGGGCATGCCGCCACACATGCTGGAACACTTCCGCCGTCATGTGCGCAGCCCCCACGGCATGGTGCTGGTCACCGGACCCACGGGCTCGGGCAAGACCACCACGCTGTACGCGGCGCTCTCGGAACTCAATCACGCCGAACACAAGATCATCACCGCCGAGGACCCGGTGGAGTACCGCCTGCCGCGCATCAACCAGGTGCAGGTGAACCCGCAGATCGGGCTCAGCTTCGCCAACGTGCTGCGCGCCGCCCTGCGCCAGGATCCGGACATCGTGCTGGTGGGCGAGATGCGCGACCAGGAGACCGCCGAGATCGGCCTGCGCGCCGCCATGACCGGCCACATGGTGCTCTCCACCCTGCACACCAACGA
>JALTLF010000169.1:12427-26088 GCA_027005735.1 Chromatiales bacterium
CTGGAGTCGGGGCGTCCCCTGTCCACCGCCCTCAACCGGCACCCGAAGGTCTTCAACAGCCTGTTCGTGGCCATGATCCAGGTGGGCGAGACCACCGGCCGCGTGGACGAGGCCTTTCTGCAACTGTCGCAACACCTGGAGGCGGAAAAGGACATCCGCGATCGCATCAAGGCGGCGCTGCGCTACCCGGTGACGGTGCTGGGCTTCATTGCCGTCGCCATGTTCATCATCAATATCTACGTCATTCCCCAGTTCGCCACCCTGTTCAAGTCCTTCAAGGCCGAACTGCCCCTGGCCACGCGCATCCTCGTCGCCACCTCGGACTTCTTCGTCACCTGGTGGCCGGCCATGCTCGGCGGCCTGCTGATCGGCATCGTCCTCTTCGTGCGCTATGTGCGCACCGAGCACGGCGCCTGGCAGTGGGATCGTTTCAAGTTGAAGATCCCCTACACCGGCAGCATCGTCATGCGCGCCATTCTCGGCCGCTTCGCGCGCGCCTTTTCCATGACCCTGCGCGCCGGCGTGCCCCTGACCCAGTCGCTGGCGGTAGTCGCCATGGCGGTGGACAACCGCTTCGTGGGGGGGCACGTGCGGGAGATGCGCAACGGCGTGGAACGTGGCGACACCCTCACGCGCACCGCGCGCGCCACGGAGATGTTCACGCCGCTGGTGCTGCAGATGATGGCGGTGGGCGAGGAGACCGGCGCCGTGGACGAGTTGCTCGAACAGGTGGCCGACTTCTACGAGCGCGAGGTCAGCCACGACCTCAAGCGCCTCTCGGCCACCATCGAACCGGTGATGATCGTCATCATCGGTGTCATGGTGCTGATCCTGGCCATGGGGATCTTCCTGCCCATGTGGGATCTGGTCGATGCCATTCGCAAGTAGCCATGTCCCGAAGCGGGATCGGGCGCGGGGGTTTACCTACCTCGAGCTCATCGTCGTCATCATCATCATCTCCACCCTGTTCGTCATCGCGGTCAACAAGCTGCTGCGCCTGCGGGTGGAGGCCGAGGCGGCACGGCTGGCCTATACCATCGGCGGGCTGGAGGTGGCCCTGTCCATGCAGATGGCCGAGATGGCGGCGCGGGGCGAGTTCCACCGCCTGCCGAGCCTGGCGGGCAAAAACCCCATGGACTGGCTGCAGCAGCCCCCGGAGAACTATGCCGGCGTGGTGGACGACGCCCGCCGCGCGACGCTGGAGCCCGGCAAGTGGGTCTTCGACCGGCGCCGCGGCGAGCTGGTTTACCGGGTACGCTACGCGGAATATTTCCAGCCGGAACAGGGCTTTAATACCAATGTACGACTCAAGATCCGGCTGGTTTTCGCCGATAAGAACGGAAACGGGCGCTACGAGCGTCCGCCGGACGAACTCTATGGCGTCAGTCTGGTGACGCTGACCCCGTACCGCTGGCTCGAGGAACCGAAAAATATCGAGTAAACAGCAAGTTATGACACGTTTGTAAAAACTGGCTCACTATTTGCAAGATCACGAGCACAAGGCCGCAAGACGGCAGGATTTTGACACTGTATTCCAAGCTGGGAGTCGAACAATGAAACGCATGCAATCCGGTTTTACCCTCATCGAACTGATCGTGGTGATCGTCATCCTCGGCATCCTGGCCGCCACCATCGTGCCGCGCTTCGCCAACGTGCAGATCGAGGCTCGCTCCGCGGTGGTCGACGGCATGGAGGCCAGCGTGCGCTCCGCCGCCTCCATGTACCACGGCATCAAGCTGGCCCTGGGAACGGCGGCCGGCACGGCGGTGCCCGCCAACCGCTTCGAGGGCGCCTCCGCCGCGGTCACCGACGCCTTCCTCTATCCCACCGCGGATGCCGCCGGCATCGGCGCCATCGTGGTGGACAATGGCGGCGACTTTACCATCAACACCGCGACCGGCTACGAGTGGCGCTACACCAATGCCACCACGCCGGCCAACTGCTTCGTGCGCTACGAGGCCCCGGCCGCTGCCGGCAGCCCGCCCACCATCACGGTGGACAAGTCCGGTTGTTGATCACCGACTGACAGGCCAGACCGGAGGGCGGGTGTTGCATGAAGCATGCAACACCCGCTTTGCCGTCCGCGAGAGGAAAGCCAACATGGGTGCACGCGGTTTCACCCTCACCGAGCTGGTGGTCATCATCATTCTCATCGGCATCCTAGCCGCGGTGGTGGTGCCGCGCCTGCAGACCCGCGGTGCCTACGACGAGCGCGTGCTGGCCGACGAGCTCATCAGCACCGCCCGCCACGCCCAGCAGATCGCCATGATGCGCGGCAGCGGTTTCACCGTGCGCCTCACCCTCGACGACGGCAACGCCCGCTACGGCATCGAACTGCGCCAGGGAAACGGGGCCTGGCAGTGGCTCAACCACGCCGACGGCACGGCCTTCCCCATTGCCTATCCCGCCGGCGTGAGTACCGCCCCGGCGCTGGTGCAGGTGTCCTACAATGCCCTCGGCCACACCCTGGCCAACACGGCCCGGACGGTGAGCATCAACGGCAGCCCGGCGCTGTGCATCGAGGCCACGGGCTACGCCCACGCGGGGAGCTGCTGATGCACGGGGCGCGGACAGGCGGCTTCACCCTCATCGAGATCATCGTCATGATCGTGCTGGTGTCCATCGCCATGGTGGGCGTCATGGCCGCCTACCAGCACAGCCAGCGCCATGGCAGCGATCCCGTGCACCAGACCCGCGCCCTGAAGCTGGCACAGGCCATGTTCGACGAGATCCTCGGCAAGCGCTTCGACGAGAACAGCGGCCAGGGCGGCGTGCCGCGCTGCAACTCCACCGATCCCGGCGCGCGGGCGTGCAGCACCAGCTACGGCCCCGACGGGGGCGAGACCCGCGCGCTCTACGATGACGTGGACGACTACCACGGCCTGGATGTCAGCCCGCCCACCGACGCCAACGGCACCGTGCTGGCCGGCTACAGCGGTTTTCGCCTGCGCGTGCAGGTGGCGGCGGACGGCAACGCGCTGGCGGGTCTCAACAATGCCGACGCCAAGCGCATCGACGTCATCGTCACCACGCCGCGGGGCAACGATTTCACCTTCAGCGCTTACCGGGTGAATTTCTGATGCCGGCGCGCGACACACAAGGAGGCTTTTCCCTGCTGGAGCTTATCGTGGTGATCGTCATCATCGGCATCATCGCGGGCCTTACCACGCGCTTCTTCGGCGACACCGTGTCGGGCTACGTCACCACCTCCCTCTATGACCAGCTGGCCCGCAGCGGGCGCCTGGCGGTGGAGCGCGTCAACCGCGAGCTGCGTAACGCCGCGCCCAACTCTATCCGCGTGTCGGGCAACTGCATCGAGTTCCTGCCGCTGGTGGCCTCCGCCAGCTACCAGGATCAAGCGGTCGTCTATGCCGCCACTGGTACCGCCTCGGCGCCGACGCCGGTGCTGGGCGCGAGCGCCGCCAGTGATCGCTGGGATGTCTTCGATCTCGGTTTCGCGCCCGTGGGGGGCGCGACCTATTATATGCTCGTCTATCCCTACGGCCCGGGCAGCGGCGCCGGGGATCCCTACCAGGCGCAGAACCCGGGGCCGCTGGTCACCTTCCAGGCCATCGATACCGGTACGGCGCTGCCTGCCGGCGTCACCCGCCTGCAGGCCACCACCGCCCACCGCTTCCTGCGCCACTCCCCCGCGCGACGTCTGTTCCTCACCGGCACGCCGGTGAGCTTCTGCGTGGTGGGCAACCAGCTCCTGCGCTACGCCGGCTACGGCCTGCAGGCCACCCAGCCGGTACCGCCCCCCGCCGCCAACGCGCAGCTGCTGGCCAGCGAGATCCAGACCGTCGATCCGGACGTCCCCTTCACCGCGTCCTTCGGCTACCAGTCCCCCAGCCTGGTGCGCAATGGCGTGGTGACCCTGGATTTCCGCTTCATGCGGGTGGACGCCCGGGGAAACGCCAACTGGGTCAGGCTCAACCACGAGGTGGAGGTGGCCAATGTCCCCTGAGGTGCCTGTGCCGTGCCCGGCCCGCCAGCGGGGCCTGAGCCTGCCCGCCATGCTGGTGATCATCGTCATCCTTGGCGTGGTCAGCGCCGCGCTGGTACGCCTCACTGCCACGGCGCAGGTGGCGGTGGGCTACGAGATCCTTTCGCTGCGCGCCTGGGAAGCCGCCGAGGCGGGCGCGCAGAACGCCATGGCACGCCTGTTTCCGCTGGACAACAGCGCGGCCAACTGCACTGCCCTGACGCTTAATTTTGGTGCCGGCAACCTCAACGGCTGCAGCGTCAGCGTCAACTGCAGCGGACCGGTGAGTTTCGGCGGCCACGACATGTACACCCTGACCAGCACCGCGACCTGCAGCGCCGGCGAGGCGCTCGCCTCGCGCACGTTGAAGCTCGGAGCACGCACACCATGAAAGCCTGTCTGTCCAGCCTTCGTCGCCACCGTCCACTTTCCCTGGGGAGCGTATTCCTGCTGCTGCTCCTGCTGCCGGCCATGAGCCAGGCCGCACTGGTGATGCATCTGCCGCTGGACAACACCCTCAACGACGCCTCGGGCAACGGCAACAACGGCAGTTTCCCCGGCGGTGCCGAGAATCCCGTTTTCGCCCCGGCGGTGATCAACCAGGGCCTGCAGTTCGACGGGAATAACGACTACATCAGCGTCGCGGATTTCGACCCGGGCAGTACCTTTTCCGTCGCCCTGTGGGTCAGGCTGGATCACCTTAACAACCTGGACACCTACGTGGAACACGTGCGCACCAACCGGCGCAATGATTTCTTCGTGGGTTATGACCGCGCGCAGAACCAGTTGTTCGTCGAGCTGGAAGACACCAATACCACGGAAGGGGGCGCCTGTGGTGATCCCAAGTTCTGCACCGGCATCCGGCTGGACGATGATCGTTGGTATCACGTTACGGTTACCGTCACGCCCACCACCCTGAATGTCTATATTGATGCGGAGCTGGCCTATAGCGCCAATCACAACACCAACGTCACCTTCGATCCGGGGATCTGGCTCATCGGCGGCGACTCCGACAGCAATCCGTACCAGCAGCCCGAGACCGACTACACCGAGGGCCGCATGGACGATATCCGTATCTACAGCCATGAACTCACCCAGGCGGAGATCAGCGAGATCATCGGCCTGCGCGGAAACTGGCGCCTGGACGACTGCAGCTGGGCCACGGGCGCTGCCGTGGCCGACAGCAGCGGCAACAACCTCAACGGCGTGGTGCAGGGCACGCTGGCACCGGGGAGCGGACAGATCTGCGGCGCCGCCAGCCTGCCGGGCAACGACGCCGACTTCATCAACATCGACAACAACGCCCTGCTCAATATCACTGACGAGCTCACGGTGATGGCCTGGATCCGCCCGGACCGCCTGCCCAACAGCGGGCTCATGACCATCGGCTCCAATGACTGGAACTACGAGTTCCACGTCAACTCCTCGGGTCGCATCTACTGGTGGTGGAACGATGCCGGGGGCAATGTACACACCCTCACCAGCAGCACGCGCATTTCCGCCGGTAACTGGTATCACGTGGCCATCGTGTATTCACGCAGTGGTGCCTTCCAGCGTATCTATATCAACGGTCAGCAGGCGGCCAGCAGCAACCGCAACGAGGCGCTGCGGGTGTTCAACGGGCCGTTGCAGATCGGCGCCGACCAGGGTTTCTCGGGGCGCAACTTCGACGGTCTCATCGACGAGTTTCGGGTCTATCGCCGCGCCCTCACCGGCGAGGAGATCGAAGACTACGTCAATGACCCCGACCCCATCCCGCGTCGTTGTCCCGTGTGTAGTCCCGGCGGCAATCTCATCGCATGGTATGCGCTGGACGAGACGGCCTGGACCGGCGCGGCGGGAGAGGTCATCGACGGTACCGGCAACGGCAACAACGGTCAGGCCCTCAGCAACAATGTCGCCACCAACGACGCTGCCCCGGCCATCCCCGGCGATCCCGGCACTTGCCGCTACGGCGAATTTCCCGCCAGCACCGGCGCCACGGTGTATGACGCGGTGGACACCGGGGTGGACATCGACGATACGGTGGGCAGCGTAGGCACCGTCACCTTCTGGTACAAAAGCAACGCCAACTGGCGCGGTGGCGGGGATCGCATGCTGCTGGATGCCTCCCGCGCGGGCAGCGACAACAAGTATTTCTTTCTCATGCTGCGCAACGACGGCCGCCTGCGCTTCGGGCTCGAGGACTCGGCGGATCGCGATTTCAGATTCAACTCCCGGCGTTTTCGCTTCAGAGCCGGTACCTGGGTGCACGTGGCCATTACCTGGGACCTGCCCAACCGCCGGATGCAGATTTTGGTCAACGGGGGCTCTCCCCAACGCTACCTCCTTTCAAGCAATACCACGCGAGTCATCGGCGAGCTCAATTCCCTCTATCTCGGCGACAACCGCACCACTTATCTGGTGGGCGGCATGACCGGTAACGCCGCCAATGGCAGTATCGATGAGGTGCGTATCTACAACGTGGTACGCACCCGCGCCGAGATCCAGAACGATATGACGCTCACCCACCCGTGTATCGCCGGTGGACTCGATCATTTGCTCATCCAGCATGACGGCGCTGCGCTCACCTGCCAGCCGGAAGACGTCACCGTGCTGGCCTGCGCCAACGCGGACTGTTCCACCCTCTACACCAGCGCGGTGGATGTCACCCTGAGCCCCCCCGGCTGGGTGGGCGGCGATACGCAAACCATCCAGAACGGCAGCGCCACCTTCCAGTTGCGCCGTACCACGCCCGGCGTGGTGACGCTGGACGCCACCGCTACCAATCCCGTGGCGGCCGGCGCCACGGTGTGTGCCAACAGCGGCGCCGGCGATGCCAGTTGTACGCTGGAATTCTTCGACAGCGGCTTCGTCTTCGACGTGCCCACCCCGCAAACCAGTTGCCAGGTCTCGCCGCAGGTCATGGTGCGCGCGGTGCGCAAGGACGACTCCACCCAGCGGTGCGTGCCGGCCTTCAGCAACCGCAGCGGGGTGCCGGTGGCCTTCAGCGCCAGCTATGTCAACCCCGCCACCGGGACCGTGGCGCCGATGGTCGGTAGCGGCGGGACCGACTACACCCTTCCCGCCACCGTGCCGCTGGACTTCGACGTCAACGGCGAGGCGCCCATTACCGTGCGCTACAACGACGCCGGCGAGATCGCCGTCACCGCCAGCTATACCGGTAGTGGCGCCGAGGCCGGCCTGGTGATGACCGGCACGGACAACTTTGTCACCATCCCGGAGAAATTCTACGTTTTCGCCCCGGATCCCGCCGGCGCCTGTCCCACCAACGACGTCGCCTGTACCCTGTTCCGACGCACGGACCAGAGCTTCGATCTCACGGTGCGCGCCGCCTGCGCCGACAACAGCGTGACCCCCAACTTTGCGCTCAACGGCATCACCATCGGCCACGACAATACCGCGCCCAATATCGCCGAGGGCAGCATCGCGGTCAGCAGTGCCAACATCACCAGTGGCGGCGAGGTGACGCTGGCGCAGTCCGTCTCCGAGGTGGGCGTGTTCACCTTCACTGCCACGCCCCCGGTGGTCAGCAACCCGGCCAGCCCCTATTTCGGTCTCACGCTCAATGGCGGCACCAGCACCTATATCGGCCGCTTTGCGCCGGATCACTTCGCCATCAGCGGCAGTGCGCTCACCAATCGCAGCAACATCGCCGCCTGCACCGATGGTTTTACCTACATGGACGAGCCCTTTGCCATCGACTTCACCCTCAGCGCCCGCAATGCCGGCAACCTCACCACCCTGAACTACTCGGGCGCCTTTGCCCTGCTCGATCCGGCGGTGATGAGCAACTTCAACTTCGGCGCCACCGACGGCAGCACCAACCTGTCCGCCCGGCTCACTGCCACCACCACCGGCGCGTTCAACAATGGCTCGGCGCTGGTCAACGCGCAGCTCAGGCTCCTGCGCCAGGCCAGCCCCGATGGACCTTTCGATCCCCTGATCATCGGCGCCCTGCCCACGGACAGCGACGGCGTGACCCTGGTCGCCGCGTCGCTTGATCTGAGCCTGAACGGGACCGCCCCTGCCACCCATCAGTCCCTGGGCAGTACCGCCGTGCGCTTCGGACGACTGGTGGCGGAAAATGCCTTTGGTTCCGAGTTCCTCGCCCTCGCCATGCCCCTGCAGGCTCACTACTACAGTGATATCAACAACGGTTTCGTGCTCAACACCTCTGATAACTGCACCACCCTGGCCGTGAGCAACCTGACCCTGTTCAACAATGTCGAGGCCGGGCAGACCGACGGCGATATCCAGATCACCGCGGGCAACACCACCACGGCCACGCTCACCGACGGCAACGGCGCGGTGGCGGGGATACAGTTTTCCAGCGGCGACGCGGGGCTAGGCTTCTCGGCACCCAACGTGGCGGGCTACACCGACGTGGACGTGGATGCCTCGGTGGTACCCTTCCTGCGCTTCGACTGGGACGGCGACGGCGTGCACGACAACGACCCGCCCACCGTGCGCGCCACCTTCGGCGCCTACCGCGGTGACGACCGCATCATCTACAGGCAGGAATGCTTCGGCCTCAACCCCCCGGCGGCCTGTCCCTGATTTATATTTCTTTTACCACAGAGGGCACAGAGAAAGTGATTTTGGGAACAGGATGCCCGCCTGGACAAGGGTCGAGGGAAAGGGTAAAGAACTGGCGCCCAGAGTGAAGGAAGGGAATGAATACTTCGAACCATGATGCAGACAAACAGGCAGGGCGAAAGGATTCTTATCAAGTCCCTTGAACTTACCCGCACAAGAGGGGCGTTGAAACACAACAGCCCCACCGAATGACGCCGGGCATGTCAAATTCCGACAAGCCACTCACACCAGCTTACAGTATCTTCTCGGTGTACTCCGTGCCCTCGGTGGTTAACTGTTGTTGTTGCCACAGGCTCGTAGCCTGGATGGAGGCGGTAGGCCGAAGTCCGGGGGAAAACAATGTAGAGGCCCCGGGTTCCGCTTCGCTCAATCCAGGCTACAACGCTACTCCCCGTGCGCCCCGTGGCCCCCGTGGGTTTCTCTTTGTCCTTTGGTTAAACGCCGCAACTGCCGGTGCTCCAGCGGAAGTAACGCTCGTGCAGCCACCAGTAGAGCTTGACGCCGAGGATGATGCCGATGATGGTGAAGATGGCCGCCAGCTTGCCCTGGCCCAGCTGCACCAGTACGATGCTGGGGCAGGCGCCGGTCATGGCCCAGCCGGTGCCGAAGACGAGGCTGCCGGTGACGAGGCCGGGGTGAAAAACCTTTTTCTGCAGGGGATAGACCTTGATCATGGCGAAGCTGAAGGCCGCCAGCAGGGCCACCGAGCCGAGGAAGGAAAAGGTCAGGCGAAAGTCCCGGAAGGTGAACATCTTGAAGACTTCGTCGTAGTCGGCGAAGCCCATCATGGTGAGGATGTAGCCCATGCCGAGGCCGGAGAGGATGTAACCCAGGTAGAGTCGTGCCTTCATGTCGCTATACTCCCGCCAGAAAGGCCACCGCGAGGGAAAAGACGATCCCCGCGCCGAAGAAGACCGCCGTCGCCACCAGGCTCGCCGGTGACATCTGCGCGCAACCGCTCAGCGCATGCCCGGAGGTACACCCGCCCCCCATCTGGGTGCCGAAGCCGATCATCACGCCGCCCAGCAACAGCACGAACCAGCTTTGCGTCAGGCCGCCGCTGAGCTTCACGTGCAGATCACTGAGGTAGTACTGGATGTTGAACTCCCCGTAGTAGAGGGCGGTGAGCAGGGCGCCGATCACCATGGACAGCAGGAAGACCAGGTGGGCACCGCCCGGCACGGTGACGGCCTCGATGGCGGGCTTTGCCGGCGGTGGAGGTGGCGCCGTGTCCACCGCGGCCTCGGGCGGATTGCCCAGGGCATCATCGGGCGCATCACCGAAGGCATCCAGGGTGGCGGCGCGAAAGGCATCGGCGAGGGAGTCACTGCCCCCGGTTTCCATCATGCCGCCGCCGGACATGAGCTTCGCCTCTTCCTTCTCGACGCGGCTGAACTCCCGCCAGCGGGCGATGCGCTGCCAGCTGCCGGAGACGCCGATCATGCGTCCCACCAGAACGCGATAAAGGATGCCAAGGCCCGCCAGGGCAATGGCGCCGATCCACCAGGGCCAGTACTGCATTGCTGATTACTCCTCGATAATGAGCGTGGGAGGCCGCTCAGGCGCTCTTGCGAAACGGGTTGAGTTTCGCCAGCATCGCCAGCAGCCCGGTACGCAACTCTTCTTCGCCCACCTCGTCGTCCCCGTCCACGGGGGCCGTGCCGCCCATGGCCGTCGCTGCCACCTGGCTCATTTCCTCGCGCAGGACCCGCGCGCACTCGTGGTGCCCCTTGTGGGCCGCCGCGTCGGCGGCGGTGTGCCCGGCGTCGTTACGGGCATGCACGTCGGCGCCCTTTTCCAGCAGGGCCTGGACGATCTCCAGGTTGCCCGCGGCGGCGGCGAAGATGAGGGGCGTGATGCCGTTGGGGCCCCGGGCATTGAGGCACTCGGGCTTGCCGGCGAGGATAGAATTGACCATCTTCACCCGCCCCTTGGTGATGGCGTTGCAGATGGCGGTGACGGTGATCTCCTCGGTACTGCGCACCCGGTTCAGGGTCTGGCCGTTGGGCAGCAGGGTGAGGGGTACGGGTTTGCCGGTTTCGGACAGCTTGTAGCGTGCGCAGGTGGTGAACTGGTTGTCGCAATAGTGCTGGCGCCAGGCCTTGAGGGCCGGTTCCGCCGCGAACTGGACGTAGAGCGGGCAGTTGCTCGCATGGTGGCAAGTCATTATTCAGTACCTCATGGTCAGGACCTCTTCTCCCTGAGGCTTGTCAAAACATCACCGCCGGCGCCTGCAGGATCTCGGGTGGACAAAACCGCGTGCTACGGCTCCACCGGGACGCGTTTATTATAAGGAGTCACCGGCTGGTCTCGTTGGAATTATCGACCGGTGACACTGTAACTTTAGGCACAGGAGACCCTGATTGTCCCCACACTGGTACTGGTGACCCGCATTATAGTGCATGGTTCACAGTTTGAAACTCATACAATGGCATTATGCAATTTGCCACCGGGGCCGCGAGGCGCCCACACGGGATAAAAGCGGCGAAAATGGCGTGAAAATACGCGAACTTCGGGAAATCTGCCTCAAACCACCTAGACCAGCTCCTCCATGCCCAGTTCCTTGATCTTGCGGGTAAGGGTATTGCGCCCCCAGCCCAGCAGGCGGGCGGCGTCCTGGCGCCGGCCGCCGGAGTGGCGCAGGGCGGTCTCGATCATGGTGCGCTCGAACTGGGGCGTGGCCGAGTCCAGCAGGCCCACGGTGCCGCGGGTGAGCTGGCGATCCGCCCAGTGGCGCAACACGTCCACCCAGTCCTCGCCGCTGCCGGCGGTGTGGGCGTCCTGCAGCAACTCCGGCGGCAGGTCGTCGCGGTGCACCACCTGGCTCGGTGACATGACAGTGAGCCAGCGGCAGGTGTTCTCCAGCTGGCGCACGTTGCCCGGCCAGTCCAGCTTGGTGAGGCAGGCCTCGGCCTCCTTGTCCAGGGTCTTGGTTTCCACGTTGAGTTCCTCGGCGGCCCGCGAGAGGAAGTAGTGGGCCAGCAGGGGGATGTCCTCGCGGCGCTCGCGCAGGGCCGGTACGTGGATGCGGATGACGTTGAGGCGATGGAAGAGATCCTCGCGGAACAGGCCCTTGTCCACGCGCTCCTCCAGGTTCTGGTGGGTGGCGGCGATGATGCGCACGTCCACCTTCACCGGGTCATGACCGCCGACGCGGTAGAACTCGCCATCGGCGAGCACGCGCAGGAGGCGCGTCTGCAACTCCGCCGGCATGTCGCCGATCTCGTCGAGGAACAGGGTGCCGCCGTCGGCCTGCTCGAAGCGGCCCTTGCGCGCGCTCTGGGCGCCGGTGAAGGCGCCGCGCTCGTGACCGAAGAGTTCCGATTCCAGCAGGTCGCGCGGGATGGCCGCCATGTTGAGCGCAATGAAGGGCTTGTCGGCCCGCGGGCTGTGGCGGTGCAGGGCCTGCGCCACCAGTTCCTTGCCGGTGCCCGACTCGCCGTTGATGAGAACCGTGATGTTGGAGCGTGACAGGCGGCCGATGGCGCGAAACACCTCCTGCATGGAGGCCGCCTCGCCGATGATCTCGGTGCCCTGTTCGGCGGCGCTCTCCTGTGGCGCCATGACCTTGCGATGATGCGCCAGTGCGCGGCGCGCCAGCTCCACGGCCTCGTCCACGTCGAAGGGCTTGGGCAGGTATTCAAAGGCGCCGCCTTCGTAGGCCGACACCGCGCTGTCGAGATCGGAATGGGCGGTAATGATGATCACCGGCAGCTCGGGATAGTGCCGGTGGATACGCTCCAGCAGCTCGAGCCCGTTCATGCCGGGCATGCGAATATCCGAGATCACCACGCCGGGACGCTGCGTTTCCAGCGCATTCAGCAGGCTGCCGGCCTCCTCGAACAGGCGGACATCGAGATCCTGTTGCTTGAAGGCCTTCTCAAGCACCCAACGGATGGAACGATCATCGTCGACAACCCAGATAGTATCCTTGCTCATTGTTTCTCCACACCACTGCAAACGGGTAACAAGATGGTGAACACGGTATGCCCCGGTTCACTGTCGCATTCGATCAGGCCGCCATGCCGCTGGATCAGGGACTGGGCGATGGACAGGCCCAGGCCGGTACCCTCGGCGCGCCCGGTGACCATGGGGTAGAAGATGCGATCGCGGATCTCGGCGGGCACACCCGGTCCGCTGTCGATGATTTCCACCCGCGCCACCAGCCGGTGGCGTACCGTGCCGATGGTGAACTTGCGCAGGATACGCGTGCGCAACAGGATCTCCGCGCCCTCGCCGGCGGCCTCGGCGGCATTGCGCACGATGTTCAGTACTGCCTGGATGAGCTGGCCGCGATCCCCTTCCAGCTCGGGGATACTGGGATCGTAGTCGCGTTGAATGCGGATGTGTTCGCCGAACTCCGCCAGCAACACGCTGCGCACGCGCTCCAGCACTTCGTGGATGTTGGTCACCGTGGTCTCGGGACGCGTGCGCGGCACCAGCATGCGGTTGACCAGATCCTGCAGGCGATCCGCTTCCTTGATGATGACGTCGGTGTACTCCGACAGCTCTTCGTCGTCCAGCTGCCGGGCAAGCAGTTGCGCGGCGCCTCGCAGGCCGCCCAACGGATTCTTGATCTCGTGCGCCAGGCCGCGCAGCATCTCGCTGGTGACGTCCTGCTGGGAAAAGAGTTTCTCGTCGCGGCTGATGCGCAGGATGCGATCGATCTCCACGATCTCCACCAGCACTTCCGCCCGACCGTCGCGGTCCACCGCCGGCGTGGCCGTGGCGTCCACCGTCACCTGCCCGGCGTGCAACATGTCCAGGGTCATCTCCCGGCGCGTGAAGGAGGTCCCGCCGTGGCGGGCCTCGTCGAGGATCGCCTCCAGTTCGTCGGCGTTGAGCAACAGCGCTGCCGCCGGATTACCCTGGATCTGGCGGGCGCTCACCGCGAACAGCCGCTCGCCGGCGGGATTGATGTAGCGCAGGCGAAGATCCTGGTCGAAGACCAGGACGGTGGCGTTGAGGCCTTCGAGGATATGTTCACAGGTTGGCGCGGTCATGGTCGACTGGGCTAGCATGCCCCGGTTAAAGCAAAAACCAAACCAGCTTTGGGCAATTGCGGGGCCCGTGTGCT
>JALTLF010000169.1:26188-47172 GCA_027005735.1 Chromatiales bacterium
CGAGATCGAAACAATCGACTTCGCAGCGTGGCCACAAATAAAAACGCCCCCTTGCGGGGGCGTTGCAACACTTTACAGCCGTGGCTGCGTTGGTACTTAGTTGCTGTAGTACATGTCGAATTCCACCGGATGGGTGGTCATGCGCAGGCGCGTGACTTCTTCCATCTTCAGGTCGATGTAACCGTCGATGGCATCGTCGGTGAACACACCGCCGGCCTTGAGGAAGTCGCGGTCGTTGTCCAGCGCTTCCAGTGCCTGGTCCAGCGAGTGGCACACGGTGGGAATGGCGGCTTCTTCTTCCGGCGGCAGATCGTAGAGATCCTTGTCCATGGCTTCGCCCGGATCGATCTTGTTCTGGATGCCGTCGAGACCGGCCATCAGCAGCGCGGCGAAGGTCAGGTAGGGGTTGCCGGAGGCATCCGGGAAACGGACCTCGATGCGGCGCGCCTTGGGGTTGGAGACGAACGGAATACGGATGGATGCCGAACGGTTGCGCGCCGAGTAGGCCAGCATGACCGGCGCCTCGAAGCCCGGCACCAGGCGCTTGTAGGAGTTGGTCGAACCGTTGGTGAAGGCATTCAGCGCACGGGCGTGCTTGATGATACCGCCGATGTAATAGAGCGCGGTGTCGGACAGGCCGCCGTACTTGTCGCCGGCAAACAGGTTCTGGCCGTCCTTCGACAGCGACTGGTGCACGTGCATGCCGTTACCGTTGTCGCCCACCAGCGGCTTGGGCATGAAGGTGGCGGTCTTACCATAGACGTGGGCGACGTTGTGCACCACGTACTTGAGGATCTGGTTCATGTCGGCACGACGCACCAGGGTGTCGAACTTGGTGCCGATTTCACACTGACCGGCGGTGGCCACCTCGTGGTGATGTACCTCGGTCTCGACGCCCATCTCCTCCAGCGCCATGCACATGGCGGAACGCAGGTCCTGCAGGGAGTCCACCGGCGGTACGGGGAAGTACCCCCCCTTGGCGCCCGGACGGTGACCGATGTTGCCGTCATCGAAGACGCGCTCGGAGTTCCACTCGGCTTCCTCGCTGTCCACCTTGTAGAAGGCGCCACTCATGTCGGCACCCCAACGCACGTCGTCGAGGACGAAGAACTCGGGTTCCGGACCGAAGAAGGCGGTGTCGGCAATACCGGAGGATTTGAGGTATTCCTCGGCGCGCTTGGCCACCGAGCGCGGGTCACGCTCGTAGCCCTGACCGGTGGCGGGCTCGAGGATATCGCAGCGCAGGATGAGAGTCGGCTCGTCGAAGAAGGGATCCATGACGGCGGAATCGGGATCCGGCATGAGGATCATGTCGGACTCGTTGATGCCCTTCCAGCCGGCGATGGACGAGCCGTCGAACATCTTGCCGTCCTTGAAGAGATCGGCGTCGATGGTATGGGCCGGCACGGAAACGTGCTGTTCCTTGCCGCGGGTATCGGTGAAGCGGAAGTCAACGAACTTGACGTCGTTGTCCTTCAACATTTTTAACACTGCATCAGACATGGATATCCTCCAGATTTAGATGGAACCGGCACCGCCGAGCCGCACGGGATCCGACGGGCTGTGAAAACTGTGCGCGGCTACGGTGCATGAAGCGTGCCACGGCACAACATGTTGATTTTTATGAAGTAACCTCGCCTGTCTGGCCTCTCCCGGGCCAAAAACGCCCCAACATGGTGCGCCTTGCAAGAAGGATGCACCAATAGCGTGCGTGCCGCGGCAGGCTACTGGAAAAACAGCTGAATTCCCGCCACCGAGTCGGCCTTTTGCGCCACCTCCGCAAAGGCGCGCTCCAGCTCTTCGCGGGCGGAAGGCTGATTTTGTACCAGATCGAGCGGCAACACCAGATCCACGGTGATCTTTCCGTCCAGATAGTGCAGCTTCACGTCCCGTATCCGGCGCGCCGCGGGAATGTCCGCCCACAGGGCCTCCAGCTCGTCGAGGATCGTGCGGCGCAGGGGCAGGTGGCCGCAGGAGGCACCGGCCTCGTCGTCCTCCGGATCGATGTGCACCATGACGTCGGCAACCTCTTCCATGTCGTTGATCAGCTTGCGGCGCACGGTCTCGCTGATCTGGTGGCCCTCGGAGACGCTCACGCGGGGGTCCACCTGGATGTGCACGTCCACCAGCGCGTCCGAGCCCATGGTGCGGGTGCGCAGCAGGTGCAGTTGCTCCACGCCGTCCACCGACAGGATGAGCTGGCGGATCTTCTCCACCCGCTCCGGGTCGAGGCCCTTGTCCACCAGCTCCTGGGCGCCGTGCCAGGCCAGGTCCCAGCCGATCTTCGCGATCATCAGGGCCACGCCCACGGCGGCGATGGCGTCGAGATAGACCAGCCCCGCCATGCTGCCGGCCACGCCGACGAGCACGATGACGGATGAGATGGCATCGGAACGCGAATGCCAGGCATTCGCCCTGAGCAGGTTGGAGCGGTACTTGCGCGCATAGACCATGGTGTAGTGATAGATGGCCTCCTTGGAAAGGATGGAAATGGCCGCCACCACCAGCGCCGGCATGCCGGGATGCCACAGCAGGTCGGGATGAAACAGGCGGCGCACCGCGTCCCAGGCCAGCCCCACCGCCACCAGCACCAGCGCGCCACCGAGCATGACGGTGGCAATGGTCTCGATACGCCCGTGGCCGTAGGGGTGATCCTCGTCGGCCTCGCGGCTGGCGTGCCTGGCGGCATAGATCACCAGCACGTCGGTGGCCAGGTCCGACAGGGAGTGCACGCCATCGGCAATCAGCGCCTGCGACTGGCTGAAGAAACCCACGACGATCTTGGCCACGCCCAGCAGCAGATCCAGCACCGAACCGATGAGGGTCACCCGCAGGGTGTCGCGGTAGCGCTGCGGATCAGTGCCGCCGTTGACGGGAATATGGGTGTGCGCGTCGGTCATGCGCCAACCTCCACGGTAATGATGATGTCGTCGCCCTCCTGTCGCGTTTCCACCACGCGGTGGCCGTTGATGCGGCACCAGGCGGGGATGTCCTTGAGCGCGCCGGGATCGGTACAGGTGATCACCAGCTGCTCTCCCGGCTGCATGTCGGCCACCGCATCCTGGGTACGGATCACCGGCATGGGACAGAGCAGGCGGCGCGCATCGATATGTTTCGTGTTCATACGTGCCAGTCCGCGGGGATCTCGCCGGGCGGCATGGGCGCCACCGTGAGTTCGCGTTCTTCGCCGTCACCCTGGCGCACCGCCACCGTGACCTGCTCCGCATCGCGCCCCTGACTGTAACGTGCGGTGATACGCGCCGCCAGTTCCAGGTCGGCCTCCTCCGGCCAGCCGTCGAGGAGCACCAGCGGTCCCTTGTGGCTGGTGGGACACAGGGAGACGTACTGCTTGCGATAGCCCTCGAGGAAACGGTTTTCGCCTTCCTCGCGGCCGATGATCAACTTGAAGCGCGGGTTGGGGCGGATATGGCGACCCACCTTGAGCAGCATGATGTCGTCGAGCTGATATTCACGCTCGCCCCGGGCCTGCCACAGATCCACCAGCTTGTCCGAGTAGGCCCTGTCGGTGAGAAAACAGCAACCGCCGGCGGGCTGCGCGTAGTCCTCGATGCCCAGCTGGCGCGCCAGCGCCATCTGCGGCTTGCGGTTGCGGCCGTGGAAATCCAGTAGTTTCTCCCGGTCCACCCAGCCCTCACGCTCGGGCAGGGTGGGGGGGAGGTGCTTGGCGCACAGGGGGCGCAGGAGCAGGTCGTCGGCGCCTGACTCGCGCGCCACCACCGGCATGGTGTCGCGGCGCTGCGACATGGGGCGCTGGCCCATGACCTCGCCGGTAATGATGAAGTCGAAGTCGTGGGCGCGGATCCACTCCACCGCCTTGTGCACCATGAAACACTTGCAGTCGAGGCAGGGGTTCATGTTCTGCCCGTAACCGTGTTTCGGGTTGATGAGCACGTCCTTGTATTCCTCGATGACATCGATGATGTGCAGCTTGATCCCCAGCTGCTCGGCCACCCACAGGGCATTGTTGCGCTTCGGCTTCGCGCGGTCCTTCTTGCGAATGGCATGGGTGTGCCCCTCGACGCAGAAGCCGGTGAAGAAATTGATCCCCTCCACGTGGATCCCCTGATCCATGATCACGCGCGCGGCGAGCATGGAATCGAGACCGCCGGAAATGAGGGCAACGGCTTTACGCTGGGTGGACATGGGGTTGTCTGGCAATCAGGATGGCTTCGGGAAAGCGGGCTAGGATAACAAATCCGGGGGCCAGCGTCCCTACCCGAGGCGCGCCTCAGATCCCATACTTAAGGCGGCGCTTTATGCCGGGATCCCTTCGACGCGACACGCAAAAGCGATCAGCTTGGCGAAGAATTCCGACCCTCGGGCCCCGGCACGCGTGTCAGTGTCGCGGGGCCTCGTCGTCGTCCCGCGCCGGCGCGGGCTGGGCGCCGGTCTGGCGCTGGATCTCGGCCCAGGCCTGCTGGCTGGCGGTATCCTGCCACAGCTCCCAGGCCTGCAGCACGGTCATGCCCGAGGACTCGCCGGCCACCGCGCGGATGGCCTGCAGGGTATCCATGGCGGGGACGAACTCCTCGGCCATGCGCCCGAACAGGCGCGCCAGTGCCGTGAGGTTGGTGGCAAGATTACGATAGGCGCTGCGACCGAGATCCACGTAGTAGCTGACACGCACGCGGCGGCGCTCGGCACGGCGGGGAAACAGGCCGGAGAACAGCAGGCACTGGTCGGCCACGTCGCGCAGCGAGGCGTCGCGGCGGCGGGCCCGCTGTTGCAGGGCCTCGAGGAACTCCAGCGCCAGAACGCGCTGGGTCATGGCGGGTTCGCGCAGATAGCGCATGAGGGTAAAGACCAGGTAGCTTTCCAGCTCCTCGTCCAGTTGCACGCCGGCGTGTTGCTCGGCCTCGTTGATCAGCGCGTGCCACGGGGCCACGTCGCCGCGCAGTTCCAGGATGTCACTCATGGCTCAGCTTCCCCTTACGACCTGGATACCCGATCCATCGACCCCGGCGGCCGTGACTTGAGGGTGGCATCGGCATTTTCGACACCGGCGACCCTCCGGCTGCCCCGGACGGACGGATGGATACCTTTTAATATATATAGAAAACCGCCCCCGGCCCGCAAGTGCCCGCGCGGGGGGACGCCGCCAGGCTGTCCGGCTATAATGCCCCCCTTTTCCGGCATGACACCACAGGAAACCAAGCGGGGAGCGCCTTGAGCCAGACCACCGACAGCGCCGATACCACCACCTTCCAGGGCCTCATCCTGGCCCTGCAACAGTACTGGGCCGAGCAGGGTTGCGTGCTGTTGCAGCCACTGGACATGGAAGTGGGGGCCGGTACCTTCCACCCGGCCACCTTCCTGCGCGCCATCGGCCCGGAACCCTGGGCCACCGCCTACGTGCAGCCCTCGCGGCGCCCCACCGACGGGCGTTACGGCGAGAATCCCAACCGCCTGCAGCACTATTACCAGTTCCAGGTCATCATCAAGCCCTCGCCGCTGGACATCCAGGATCGCTATTTGGCCTCGCTGGAGCGTCTGGGCATCGATCCGCTGGTCCACGACATCCGCTTCGTGGAGGACAACTGGGAGTCGCCCACCCTCGGCGCCTGGGGCCTGGGCTGGGAGGTGTGGCTCAACGGCATGGAGGTCACCCAGTTCACCTACTTCCAGCAGGTGGGCGGGCTGGAATGCCGGCCCGTCAGCGGGGAGATCACCTATGGCCTGGAACGCATCGCCATGTACCTGCAGGGGGTGGAGAGCGTCTTCGACCTGGTGTGGACGCGGGGCCCGGCCGGCGTGGTGACCTACGGCGACGTCTTTCACCAGAACGAGGTGGAACAGTCCGCCTACAATTTCGAACATGCCGACACCGACGCCCTGTTCGGCTGGTTCGAGCACTGCGAACGGGAATGTCGGCGACTGCTGGAGGCCGGCCTGCCCCTGCCGGCCTATGAGCAGGTCCTCAAGGCCTCGCATACCTTCAACCTGCTGGACGCGCGCCATGCCATCTCGGTCACCGAGCGCCAGCAGTTCATCCTGCGCGTGCGCGATCTCGCCCGGGGCGTGGCCGAGGCCTACTACGCGGCCCGCGAGGCACTGGGCTTTCCCCTGTGCAGGGATGAGACCAGCAGGGGGGCGGCATGATGGCGAAGAAGAAAGCCGCGGCCGGCACGGCGAAGACAGGAGCGAAAAAGACCGACGCCCGCGCCGACCTGCTGCTGGAAGTGGGTACCGAGGAGTTGCCGCCGCGCGCCCTGCCGGGCCTCGGCGAGGCCTTTGCCGCCGGCATCGAGAAGGGCCTGGCGGACGCCCACCTGGCACACCGCGGCCTGCGCCTGTTCTGCTCGCCGCGCCGCCTTGCGGTGCTGGTGTCGAGCCTGCAGACCTGCCAGGCGGATCAGGCCATCGAGCGCCGCGGGCCCGCGCTGCAGGCCGCCTTCGACGAGGACGGTTGTCCCAGCAAGGCGGCGCAGGGCTTTGCCCGCTCCTGTGGCGTCGAGGTGGAGGCGCTGGAGAAACTGGAGACCGACAAGGGCGCCTGGCTGGTGTACCGCAGCACCCGGCCGGGTGCCGACACCGCCGGCCTGGTGCCCGACATCCTGCGCCGGGCGCTGGAACAACTGCCGGTGCCGCGGCGCATGCGCTGGGGTGCCCTCGACGAGGCCTTCGTGCGCCCGGTGCACTGGCTGGTGGCCCTGCTCGGCCGCGAGGTCATCGACTTCGAGATGTTCGGCATCCGCAGCGGCCGCGCCACCCACGGCCACCGCTTTCACCACCCCGAGGCCATCATCGTCCCGGCACCCGACGAGTACGAGGCCCTGCTCGAGTCCGAGGGACGCGTCATCGCCGACTTCGACCGGCGCCGCACCGCGGTGCGTGGGCTGGCGGAAGAGGCGGCGGTGGGCACCGGCGGCAGGGCGGTCATCGACGCGGATCTGCTCGACGAGGTCACCGCCATGGTGGAATGGCCGGTGGCTGTGGTGGGCAGCTTCGAGGAACGCTTCCTCGCCGTGCCGCCCGAGGTGCTCATCACCACCATGAAGGCCAACCAGAAATACTTCCATGTGGTGGATGAGAGGGGCGAGCTGCTGCCGCACTTCATCACCATCAGCAACATCGACAGCCGCGAGCCCGAGCGCGTGCGCGAGGGTAACGAGCGCGTGGTGCGCCCGCGACTCAGCGACGCCGAATTCTTCTGGAACCAGGATCGCCGGCATCCCCTGGCCTCCCACGTGGAGAGCCTCAAGACCGTCGTCTTCCAGAAGAAACTGGGCTCCCTGCACGACAAGATGCGCCGCATCGCCACGCTGGCCGCCGACATCGCCGAGGACATCGGCGCCAGCCGCGCCGACGCCCTGCGCGCCGCGGAGCTGTGCAAGTGCGACCTCATGACGGAAATGGTCTACGAGTTTCCCGAGCTGCAGGGCATCATGGGGCGCTACTACGCCCGCCACGACGGCGAGCCGGAGGCGGTGGCCGTGGCCATCGAGGAACACTACCTGCCGCGTTTCGCCGGCGACCGCCTGCCCGCCACGCCCTTGGGCCGGGCGCTGGCCATCGCCGACAAGCTGGACACCGTGGTGGGGATCTTCGCCGCCGGCCAGGCCCCCACCGGCGACCGCGACCCCTTCGCTCTGCGTCGCGCCGCGCTGGGGATCCTGCGCATCATCCTCGAGGGCGAGCTGGCGCTGAACATCCGCGAATGGAGCGGGCGGGCCGCGGCCAGGCTGCCCGACGGGCTCGGCAAGCCCGAAATCGTCCAGGCGGTACACGCCTTCCTGCTCGACCGCCTGCGCAGCCTGTTCCAGGAGCAGGGCGTGCCGGCGGATCTCTTCGAGGCGGTGGCCGCCTGCGAGGCCGACCATCCGCTGGACATGGCGCGGCGCATGGAGGCGGTGGGCGCCTTCCGCAAGCTGCCCGAGGCCGAGAGGCTCGCCGCGGCCAACAAGCGCATTGCCAACATCCTGCGCAAGGCCGAGGTCCCCATCCCCGAGCACGTCGATCCGGCGCGCCTCGTGGAGGTGCCCGAGAAGGATCTCTACGCCGCCACCGAAGCGGCCGCCGCCAGCGTCACGCCCCTGCTGGAGGGGGGTGACTACAGCGGCGCGCTGCGGGCGCTGGCCGCCCTGCGCGATCCGGTGGATCGCTTCTTCGATGCGGTGATGGTCATGGCCGAGGACCCGGCCCTGCGCGACAACCGCCTGGCCCTGCTGCACCGGCTGCACGGCCTGTTCCTGGCTATTGCCGACATATCCCGGCTGCAATCCTGAGCGTGGAGGACCACCCCATGGATCCCGATTCCTGGAAAGACATGATGGCGGCCGTACAGGCCTTCCATGACAAGCACGACTTCAAGAACACCGGCGGCGAGGAGCTCAGGTACCGCATCGCCCTGATGGCCGAGGAACTGGGCGAGATCTCCGCCTGCGTCACCAAGGGCAAGCCGGTGGAAGCGCTGGCCGAGGAGTGCGCCGATCTGCTCATCCTGCTCATGGGCACCGCCATTGCCGCCGACTTCGATCTGCGGGAACACTTCTGGACCAAGATGGAAAAGATCATGCAGCGCGAAGCGCGCATGGTGGACGGCACCATCCGGGTGTCGGAGTTTCGTGACTGAACGCCCATGCCGCTGATCATTCTCGACCGCGACGGGGTCATCAACCAGGATTCCGATGCCTACATCAGGTCGGTGGACGAGTTCATCCCCATTCCCGGCAGCCTCGACGCCATCGCCCGCCTCAAGCACGCCGGTTACACGGTGCTGGTGGCCACCAACCAGTCCGGCCTCGCGCGCGGCTACTATGACGAGGCAACGCTCGACGCCATGCACCGCAAGCTGGACACGCTCCTCGAGGCGCGCGGCGGCCGCATCGACGGCTTCTACGTCTGTCCCCACGGCCCGGACGCCGGTTGTGACTGCCGCAAGCCGGCCGCCGGGCTGCTCGAACAGATCGCGCGCGACTACGAGACGGATCTGCAGGGCGTGCCGGTGGTGGGCGATTCGCTGCGCGACCTGCAGGCGGCCCTGAAAGTGGGCGCGCGGCCCCTGCTGGTCCGCACCGGCAAGGGCGAGCGCACGCTGGCCTCCGGGGCGCCGGAACTGGCGGGGATCCCGGTGTACGACGATCTCGCCGCCTGCGTGGATGCGCTGCTGGCGGCCGGGCAGGACTGAAGCTGTGTGTATTCTCTGAAGGAAACGGAACCATGTACTTCCTGCGTTCACTGCTGTTCTATCTGCTGTTCATTCCCTACACCGTCGTCTTCGCCTCCGTGGCCCTGGTCCTCACTCCCTTGCCCTTCATCCTGCGCTCCTCGGTGCTGCGCTTCTATGCCTGGCTGACCATCGGCAGCCTGCGTATCGTCTGCGGCGTGCGCTACCGCGTCGAGGGGCGCGAGAACATCCCTGATGGCGCGGTGATCATCTTCAGCAAGCACCAGTCCACCTGGGAAACCTATGCCCTGCAGACCATCTTCATGCCCATCTGTTATGTCTTCAAGCAGGAACTGGCCTGGATCCCCTTCTTCGGCTGGGCCCTGTCCACCATGAAACCGATTGCCATCAAGCGGGGCTCGGGCAAGAAGGCGGTGGAGACCATGGTGCGGGTGGGCAAGCAACGCCTGGACGAAGGGATCTCGGTGGTGATTTTTCCCGAGGGCACGCGCACTCCGCCTACGGCGCCGGGCCGCTATCGCATCGGGGGTGCGGTGATGGCGGTGGAAAGCGGCTACCCGGTGGTGCCGGTGGCCCACAATGCCGGGGAGTGCTGGCCGCGCAACAGCTTCACCAAGCGCCCCGGCCTGGTTACCGTGCGCATCGGCCCGCCCATCGCTACCCGGGACAAGACCCCGGAGCAGTTGCTGGCCGAGGCCCGCTACTGGATCGAGTCCCAGATGGTGGAAATCAGCCGGCTCGGCTATCCCGGCCCCGGAGACGCGCCGAGCCGTCCGGCCTCCTCCGCCACCCGGGGCTGAACCTCGCCCCGGTCTTCATCGCGCGACCCCGAGCGGGCAACCCGCCACCGCGACGTTCCCTATATTAGAAAAAACTGATAGACTTGCCGGCCATTTTGCCATGGCGGGACGCGCGCCCGACCGAAACCCCTTCTGTTGCATTCAGCGAGGTCTTCCATGCACAACGGCACCACCATCACCCAGTTTCTCATCGAGGAGCAGCGCCGCCTGCCCGCGGCCACCGGCGACTTCACCTCGCTACTCAACGACATCGTCACCGCCTGCAAGGTGATCTCCAATGCCGTCAATCAGGGCGCCCTCATCGGCGTGCTGGGCAGCGCCGAGACCGAGAACGTCCAGGGTGAAACACAGAAGAAACTGGACATCATCACCAACGAGGTCTTCATCCAGTCCAACGAATGGGCCGGCCACCTGGCGGGCATGGCCTCCGAGGAGATGGAAGACGTCTACAACATCCCGGCCCCCTACCCGCGGGGCAAGTACCTGCTGGTCTTCGATCCCCTGGACGGCTCTTCCAATATTGACGTCAACGTCTCGGTGGGCACCATCTTCTCCATCCTGCGCTGCCCCGAGGGCGTGGACGTCCCCACCGCCGAGGACTTCCTGCAGCCGGGCACCGAGCAGGTCTGCGCCGGCTACGCCCTCTATGGTCCCTCCACCATGATGGTGCTGACCACGGGCAATGGCGTCAACGGCTTCACCCTCGACCAGAACATTGGTGAGTTTGTACTTACTCACCCCAATATGACCATCCCGGAGGCCACCCAGGAATTCGCCGTCAACACCTCCAACACCCGCTTCTGGGAAGCCCCGGTAAAGCGCTACATCGACGAGTGCATGGCGGGCGTCGAAGGCCCGCGCGGCAAGGACTTCAACATGCGCTGGATCGCCTCCATGGTGGCCGAGGTGCACCGCATCCTCATGCGTGGCGGCGTGTTCCTCTATCCGCTGGACACCCGCATGCTGGCGAAGGGGCTCGGCGGCAAGCTGCGCCTGCTCTACGAGGCCAACCCCATGGGCTTCATCATCGAACAGGCCGGCGGCGCCGCCCACACCGGTCGCCAGCGCATCCTGGAAATCCAGCCCGATGGCCTGCACCAGCGCGTACCGGTGATCCTCGGCTCCAGGGAAGAAGTGGAACGGGTGGCCAACTACTACGCGGAAATGGAAAACGACAGCGCGGCCTGAGCGGGGGTTGTTTCTCGATATAATGAAAAAGCCCGGGTGCTTCCACCCGGGCTTTTCTTATTTATCAGGTGGTTTTTCGGCCCCACCGGGCCGAAAAACACCTTAACTTTGATTAAAAATTGAACAAATGGGCCGCCGGTTTCAGCGGCAAACCCTCATACATCCAGATTCGAGGCCTGCAGGGCATTCTCCTCGATGAATTCGCGTCGCGGTTCCACCTGGTCGCCCATGAGGGTGGTGAAGATCTCGTCGGCGGCGATGGCGTCTTCGATGCGTACCTGCAGCAGGCGCCGGGAGGCCGGGTCGAGGGTGGTCTCGGCCAGCTGTTCCGGGTTCATTTCACCCAGCCCCTTGTAGCGCTGGATGTTGAGGCCGCGGCTGGCTTCCTCCATGAGCCAGTGCATGGCCTCGCGGAAGCTGGAGACCTCCCGGATGCGGTCGCCCCGCTGCACCCGCGCGCCCTCGCCCATGAGGTCGCCGATCTGGGCGCCCAGCTCGCGCATGGCCTGGTATTCGCCGGATTCGAAGAATTCCTTCGCCAGGGTATAGGGGGTGTCGATGCCATGGCGCGTGCGGGTGATGGCCACGCGCCATTCGCCGTCCTGGCCCTCGAAGACCAGGCGGTAGCGCACGCCGCTCTTGTCGTGCTCGCGGTTGACGCGGGCTTCCAGCTCGGCGAACCAGTCGCGCATGGCGTCTTCCTTGAGCAGCCGGGCGTCGTCCAGCGGCGGCATGGTGATGATTTTTTCCATGACATCCGCGGGAAAACGCCGGGCGAGGCGATTGATGCTCTGCTGCACGGCCACGTACTGGCGCGCGAGGGTCTCCAGACCCGGTCCGCTCAGGGCTGGCGCCCCATCGTTGACGTAGAGGGCGGCGTTTTCCAGCGCGATCTGCAGCAGGTGGGCCTGTAGCTCGGCATCATCCTTGACGTAGCGCTCCTGCTTGCCCTTCTTGAGCTTGTAGAGGGGCGGCTGGGCGATATAGATATAGCCCCGCTCCACCAGTTCCGGCATCTGGCGGTAGAAGAAGGTCAGCAGCAGGGTACGGATGTGGGAGCCGTCCACGTCGGCATCGGTCATGATGATGATGCGGTGGTAGCGCAGCTTGCCAGGGTCGAATTCGTCCTTGCCGATGCCGCAACCCAGCGCCGTGATGAGGGTACCCACTTCCGCCGAGGACAGCATCTTGTCGAAGCGGGCTTTCTCCACATTGAGGATCTTGCCCTTGAGCGGCAGGATGGCCTGGAAGCGGCGATCCCGGCCCTGCTTGGCCGAGCCGCCGGCGGAGTCACCCTCCACGAGGAAGAGTTCGGACAGGGCCGGGTCCTTTTCCTGGCAATCGGCCAGCTTGCCGGGCAGGCCGGCCACTTCCAGCAGGCCCTTGCGGCGGGTCATTTCGCGCGCCTTGCGCGCTGCCTCGCGGGCGCGGGCCGCCTCGATCATCTTGGAGGCGATGGCCCGGGCCTCGCTGGGCCGCTCCAGGAGGTAGTCGAGGAACTTGTCGCCCATGACCGATTCCACGGCGCCCTTGACCTCGGAGGACACCAGCTTGTCCTTGGTCTGGGAGGAAAACTTGGGATCGGGCACCTTCACCGACAGCACGGCGGTGAGGCCTTCGCGGGCATCGTCGCCGGTAGGACTGATCTTGGCCTTGCGCGCCAGCCCCTCTTTCTCGATGTAGTTGTTGAGCGTGCGCGTCAGAGCGGCGCGAAAGCCCGCAAGGTGCGTGCCGCCGTCGCGCTGGGGAATGTTGTTGGTAAAGCAGAAGATGCTCTCCTGGTAGGAGTCGTTCCACTGCATGGCCACCTCCACGCCAATGCCGTCGCGCTCGGCCTCGAAGTAGAACACCGACTCGTGCAGCGGAGTCTTTTTGGCGTTGAGATGCTCCACGAAAGCACGAATGCCCCCCTTGTACTCGAAGACGTCGTGCTTGTCTTCCAGCTCGTGGGCCAGGGTGATGCGCACGCCGGAGTTGAGGAAGGACAGCTCCCGCAGGCGCTTGGCCAGGATGTCGTAGTGGTAGCGGGTGTCGCTGAAAATGCCGGGGCTGGGCTTGAAACGGATCTCGGTGCCCGTCTGGTCGGTCTCGCCGATGACCGTGAGCGGGCCCTGAGGCTCGCCCAGGACATATTCCTGCTGGTAGACCTTCCCGCCGCGGCGGATGGTCAGCTTGAGGTGTTCCGACAGGGCGTTGACCACGGACACGCCCACGCCGTGGAGACCGCCGGAAACCTTGTAGGAGTTGTCGTCGAACTTGCCGCCGGCGTGAAGGACGGTCATGATGACTTCCGCCGCCGAGCGCCCTTCTTCCTCGTGCATCTCGGTGGGGATGCCGCGGCCGTTGTCGCGCACGGTGACGGAGCCGTCACTGTGGATGATGACGTCGATGCTGGAGCAGTAGCCCGCCAGGGCCTCGTCGATGGAATTGTCCACCACCTCGAAGACCATGTGGTGCAGGCCGGTGCCATCATCGGTGTCGCCGATGTACATGCCCGGCCGCTTGCGGACCGCATCCAGGCCCTTGAGGACCTTGATGCTGGAAGAATCGTAGGTGTCGTTGCCTGCCATGAATTGCCTGCTCCCGCCCGCTCGGGGCGCCTGATCCCACCGCCACCGGGCCGCGGATCCCGGCCGGGGTCGGTGAGAAAAAATATCCTGAAATCCGCCAGTTATATCCAGACAGATTCTGGTCAGGTGGCCCTCAGCGGGTCTCCGGCGGAACGGCTCATTATACCACTTCCGCCAGTTTCCCGCGTTCCACGTGGAACATTTTCAGGGCCTCCCAGCCCGCCACCGGCAACAGCTCGGCTTCCGTGGCCGTGACGAATACCTGCGTCTCCAGGCTGCGCAGCAGGACCATGAGCCGCTCCCGCCGGACCCGATCCAGCTCCGCGGCCACGTCGTCCACCAGCAACACGGTCTTTACCCCCACGCTGCGATCCACCAACTGCACCTGGGCCAGCCGCGCCGCCGCCACGATGAGCTTCTGCTGCCCCCGCGAGAGGGTCTCTCGCGCCGCCCCGGCCTCCCCCCGGAACACCAGGTCCATGCGGTGGGGTCCCGCCTGAGTGAAGCCACGCCGCAGATCCGATTCGCGCCCGGCCTCCAGTACCGCATGGAGCGCCTGTCCCGACTCCCAGCCGCAACGGTAGGTGACATCCACCGCCTGTTCCAGCAACTGCACCCCGTGAGCCTGGAACAGGGGTACCAACCCCTCCAGATGCCGCCGGCGCATCTGATCCAGTACCTCGCCCTTCTCCGCCAACAGGCGATCCCAGTGGTCCAGCTGGCGGACGTCGCCAAGGCGCAGCACGGCGTTTCGCTGGCGCAACAGGCGCATGTAGTCCTGCCACACCGCGTGGTAGCCCTGTTCCACGTGAAACAATCCCCAGTCCAGGAAGCGACGACGGAATTTCGGCCCCTGCTCCAGCAGTTCGTGTGACGCGGGAGTGATCACCTGCACCGGAAACCGGCGTGCCAGCCGGGAACCCTGCCGTACTGGCTCCCCGTCGATGCGGATGAGCGTGCGGCTTGCCTCCCGCCGCAGGCCGATGCGCACGTCCCGCCCTGCCGAGCCCGTCAGCTTGCCCACCACCTGCAGCGCAGACTGGCCGTGCTGGATGACCCGGGCGATGCGCGGGGTACGAAACGAACGCGCAGTACTAAGCAGGCCGATGGCCTCCAGCAGGCTGGTCTTGCCGCTGGCATTGGGGCCCGCGATGACGTTGAGGCCGGACGAGAGGCTCAACCGGACCTCGTGGAGGTTGCGCACCCCCTGGATATCGACCTCGGAGAGATGCATTCAGGCCATCGGCCTACAGGCGCATGGGCATGATGACGTACTGACAGGAAAGATCGTCCTTCTGCGTCACGAGGCAGCCGGTATTGGCGTCGCGCAGGGCGATGACCACTTCCTCGCCGGGAATGACGTTGAGGACATCCAGGAAATAGGCCACGTTGAAGCCAATTTCCATGGGCGGCCCGCCATACTGCACCTCCAGTTCTTCTTCCGCCTCTTCCTGTTCCGGGTTGTGCACCGTGGCGGTGAGGAGGTTTTCTTCCAGGCGAATGCGCATGCCCCGGTATTTCTCGTTGGAAAGCACCGAGGCGCGCACGAAGGCCTGGCGCAGCAACTCCCGGTCGCAAACCACTTCCGCACCGCCTTTTTCGGGAATCACGCGACGATAATCCGGAAACTTGCCGTCTATGAGCTTGGTGGTGAAGATCACCCCGTCCAGTTCCACGCGCATGTGATTGCTGCCCAGCTCGAAAACGGCCTCCCCTTCGCCATCGGCCATGAGCTTGGCAAGCTCGCTGATCCCCTTGCGCGGGACGATGACCTGGCGGGCTTCAGCCACGCCGGTGTCGGCCTCCATCTCGCTCAGGGACAGGCGGTGCCCGTCGGTGGCCACCGCGCGCACCTGCCGGCCATCCAGTTCCAGCATGAGGCCGTTGAGGTAGTAGCGCACGTCCTGCTGGGCCATGGCGAACTGGGTGCGATCGATGAGCCGTTTCATGGCCTCGCGGGGCAGGCTGAAGCGGGACACCGCCTCGCCGCCCTCCACGCTGGGAAATTCGCTGGCCGGCAGGGTCGCCAGGGTAAAGCGACTGCGTCCGGAGCGGATCCGCGCCTTTTCCCCGTCCACTTCCAGCCTGATATCGGCCCCCTCGGGCAGCGCGCGACAGATGTCCAGGAGTTTGCGCGCCGGCAGGGTAATTTCACCCTCATCGGTGCCGTCCACGGGCAGGGCGGCGATGAGTTCCAGTTCCAGATCCGTGCCGGTAAGAGACAACCTGCCCTGCTGACAACGCAACAGGACATTGGACAGCACAGGCAAACTCTGGCGTCGCTCGACGACACCACTCACCTGTTGCAGGGGTTTCAGCAGATCCTCGCGGGAGATGGAAAGCTTCATGATCGGGTATCCATTTTCAAAAAAATTGAATTTTTGTTTATTGATTCAGTTACTGGATGGTCACGATACTGTGGATAAAGTTAAATTTAGTTTATTTTTCAGCATGTTGTTGAAAAAAGATCACTGTGTACAAGCGCCCCTGAACCTCGCCCACATCCTGTGGGCCAAATGTGGATAAGTGCGCCTTCGCATTTTGTCCCCGCGCCCTGGACAGCTTATCCACAGCTTGTTGCATCTCCCGCTCGCCAGCCGGCATGCTCAGGAACTCAGGGTACGCAGCAGGTTGGCGTAGTCCTCGCTGATGCGGATCTCCGTTTCCTTGAGCTCGGCGATCTTGCGACAGGCATGCAGCACCGTGGTGTGGTCCCGACCCCCGAAGGCGTCGCCGATTTCCGGCAGGCTGTGGCTGGTGAGTTCCTTGCATAGCGCCATGGCCATCTGCCGCGGGCGCGCCACCGAACGGCTGCGTCGCTTGGAGAGCAGATCCGCCACGCGGATCTTGTAGTATTCCGCCACCGTTTTCTGGATATTGTCGATGGTCACCAGCTTGTCCTGCAAGGCGAGCAGATCGCGCAGGGCCTCACGGGCGAAATCCAGGGTAATGGGTCGGCCGGTGAAATGGGCGTTGGCGATGACGCGGCGCAGGGCCCCCTCCAGCTCGCGGATGTTGGACCGAATGCGCTTGGCGACGAAGAAGGCCACTTCCTCGGGCATCTCCACCTTCGAGTCTTCGGCCTTCTTCATGAGAATGGCAACGCGGGTCTCAAGCTCCGGCGGTTCGATGGCCACCGTCAGCCCCCAGCCGAAGCGGGACTTGAGGCGTTCCTCCAGGCCGTCCACTTCCTTTGGGTAGCGGTCGCAGGTCATGATCACCTGTTGTTGCCCTTCCAGCAGGGCGTTGAAGGTATGGAAGAATTCCTCCTGGGAGCGCTCCTTGCCGGCGAAGAACTGGATGTCGTCGATGAGCAGGGCATCGACGGAGCGATAATGGGCCTTGAAGGCGTCCATGTTGCCCTTCTGCAGGGCCTTGACCATGTCGCTGACGAATCGCTCCGAGTGCAGGTACACCGCGCGGGCGTTGGGACGGCGGCTGGCGATCATGTTGCCGATGGCGTGCATGAGGTGGGTCTTGCCCAGCCCTACGCCACCGTAGATGAGCAGCGGATTGTAGGTGGAACCGGGGTTCTCGCCCACCTGCACCGAGGCGGCCTTGGCCAGCTGGTTCGACTTGCCCTCGACGAAGGTATCGAAGGTGAAGTTGGGATTGAGCGAGGTGTTGCTGTGCAGGGGCGAGCCCGTCTCCCGTACCGGCGTGGTGTTGACCACGGGTCCGGGGCCAGGCGCTGTGCCCGCCTGGCGGCTGCCCACCTCCAGCAGGACCGGGCGGGGATCGGCGTGGTACTGATCCAGCAGCTCGGTGATGCGGGCGAGGAACTGGCTGTTGACGCGATCGAGGACGAACTGGTTGGGCGCCAGCAACTTCAGGCAGTCGTCCTCCTCCACGGCATGCAGCGGCCGGATCCAGGTATTGAACTGTTGCGGTGACAACTCGCCCTCGAGGCGATCGAGACACCTGTCCCAGAGGCTCTGCGACACTGATTCCCCCTGCGTGACCCCGTGTGGCAAAAACGGTTGCTTGTGGAAAAGCTGGAACGGACTTCCAGAACCCCAGAGTCTATACCGGCGGGAAAAAGTTATCCACAAGCATGGACCGTTTCCGTGACCCGGGCGGCGGTGTCCCGACACTTGCGGGCAGCCCGCCGCCAGGCCGCGTGCCAGTTGACATCCCCGCCCCCATCGCATACCCTTTGCGCCCTTTTCCGGCCCGTTGCGCGCCGTTCGCGCCCGGCTCGGAACACGGACACGATGCGTCAGGACAGTCAACCTTTTTCGAAAACGGTATCGCCATGAAAAGAACGTTTCAGCCCAGCAATATAAAGCGTGCGCGCACCCACGGATTCCGTGCCCGCATGAGCACCCGTGGCGGCCGTAAGGTGCTGAACGCGCGCCGCGCCAAGGGACGTAAGCGCCTGTCCGTCTGAGGTGTTCCATCGACGCCGAGCAGAGCGAAGGCTTCTCGCGGCGCTACCGGCTCACCGCAGCCGCTGATTTCCGGCGCGTCTTCTCCCGGCCGCTCAAGGTCGGCGACGCCGATCTCACCCTGCTGGCGCGCGCCAACCATCGCGAGCATGCGCGCCTGGGCCTGGCCATTGCGAAAAAACAGCTGCCCCGCGCCGTGGATCGCAATCGCATCAAGCGCCTCGCGCGCGAGAGTTTTCGCCGTCACAGGCGGGATCTCGCCGGGCTGGATATCGTCGTCCTGGCGCGCCGCAGCATTGCGGCTCGCGACGGCACGCAGGTTCATGCACAATTCGAGGCTCTCTGGCGCAAGCTCGCGGCCCGGCACACGCGCCAGGCGGCATCGACATTGGAGGCCACACCCGGATCAACGGCCGGGTCAACATCGGCGAAATCATGCAAAGACTGACGCTCTTATTGATCCATTTTTATCGCCGCGCCATCAGTCCGTTTCTCGGCCCCCATTGCCGTTTCCATCCTACCTGTTCCGAGTATGCCGCCATCGCCATCCAGCGTTATGGCTTCCTGCGTGGCGGCTGGCTGGCGCTGCGTCGTCTCGGCCGCTGTCATCCCTGGCACCCCGGCGGGTTCGATCCCGTGCCGGGTGACGAGGCCGCCTCGCATCGCTCCGCCTGTAACCCTGAATAAGAAGTGACCCCCTGAATGGAACAACAACGCACCCTGCTGTTTATCGCTCTGCTGGTTCTCGGCTTCATGCTGTGGCAGACCTGGCAACGTGAACATGCGCCACCCTCGCCAACACCGGCCGCCACCGCGCCCACCGTACCGGCGCAGGCCGGCGCAACCGATGGCGAGGCCATGCCGGTGCCCGGTGCGCCGGGCGCTACCCCTAAGGAGCCCGGCGCGGACGGCGAGCTGGCCGCCATGCCGCTGCCGGCGACCACACCCGGCGGGACCCCGGGTAGTGTCCCAGCTGCGCCGCTCAAGCCCATCGCCTCGGCGCAACGCATCCGGGTGGACACCGACGTCTATCGCCTCGAGATCGATACCCGCGGCGGGGATCTGCGCCGCGTGGATCTGCCCCGCTACCCGGTGGACGTGGATCACCCCGACATCCCCTACCGGCTCATGGACGATACCGCAAAGGTCTACATCGCCCAGTCGGGGCTGTTCAGTCCGCAGCCGGCGACTACCGGCTTCGTGCAGGCCGCGCCCAGTCATCGCACGGTCTATTCCGCCGCACGCACCAGCTACACCCTCGCCGAGGGCCAGGACAGGCTCGAGGTGGATCTCCACTGGACCAGCCCGGAGGGCGTGCGCTTTACCAAGACCTACATTTTCACGCGCGGCTCCTACGTGGTGACCGTCAGACACCGCATTGAGAATGGCGCGCAGCTGCCCTGGCGTGGCAACGTCTATTATCGGCTCAAGCGCAGCGCCGTGGTGGATGAGGGTAGCGCCATGCTGCCCACCTATATGGGACCCATCTATTACAGCCCGGACGAAAAGTACCGGGAAGTGGACTTCGAGGATATCGACGACGCGCCGCGATTCAATGCCATCGACCGCGACATCGCCGGCGGCTGGGCGGCCATCAACGAGCACTATTTCCTCGGCGCCTGGATCCCCGACCCTGAGGAGACCTTCCGCTATTTCACCGCGCGCCCCGATACCGGGCTCTACGTCATTGGTCTCGCCTCGGGAGAACACCAGGTGGCGCCGGGGGAGTCGGCGGAACTCAGCGCCCGGCTGTTCGTCGGTCCCAAGCTGCAGGATGTGCTCGAGGACATCGCCCCCGGCCTCGATCTCACCGTGGACTACAGCTGGCTGACCATCATCGCCAAACCCCTGTTCTGGCTGCTGGAATGGCTGCATTCCTTCATCGGCAACTGGGGCTGGGCCATCATCGCCCTCACCATTCTCATCAAGCTGGCCTTCTACAAGCTCTCCGAGACCAGTTACCGCTCCATGGCGAAGATGAAGAAGCTGCATCCCAGGTTGCAGGAGATCCAGCGCCGTTACGCCGGCGACCGCCAGCGCAAGGGCCAGGCGATGATGGAACTCTACAAGAAGGAAGGCGTCAATCCGCTCGGCGGTTGCCTGCCCATCCTCATCCAGATCCCGGTATTCATCGCCCTCTACTGGGTGCTGCTGGAGAGCGTGGAGTTGCGCCAGGCGGACTGGATCCTGTGGTACAAGGATCTCTCCACCATGGATCCCTACTACGTGCTGCCGCTCATCATGGGCGCCACCATGTACCTGCAACAGAAGCTGAACCCGGCGCAGATGGATCCCATCCACCAGAAGATGATGATGTTGCTGCCGGTGGTGTTCACCATCTTCTTCCTGTGGTTCCCGTCCGGGCTGGTGCTGTACTGGGTGACCAACAACATCCTCTCCATCGCGCAACAGTGGTACATAACCCGCCGGGTCATTGGCACGGGCAAGTGACCGTCCCTGGCCGCGGCGGTTAAGATGACGCCATGAGCCAGGACACCATTGCCGCCATCGCCACGCCCCCGGGGATCGGGGGCGTGGGGATCGTGCGCGTCTCCGGCCCCGCCTGTGTCAGCATCGCCGAGGCCGTGCTCGGCCGCCTGCCGCCGCCAAGGGTGGCGACGCTGGGGGAGTTTCGCGACGCGCGTGGCGAACTCGTGGATGCGGGCCTGGCCCTGTTCTTTCCCGCGCCCCATTCCTTTACCGGTGAAGACGTGCTGGAACTCCATGGTCACGGCGGTCCACTGGTGCTGGACCTGATCCTCGATGCGGTGCTCGCCGCCGGGGCGCGCATGGCGCGGCCGGGCGAATTCAGCGAGCGGGCCTTTCTCAACGACAAGCTCGACCTGGTACAGGCGGAGGCCATCGCCGATCTCATCGCCTCGGGTACGGC
>JALTLF010000170.1 GCA_027005735.1 Chromatiales bacterium
GGCGGCGTTTACGGACCGTCAGCCGCAGGGAAGCGGCTGTCGAGCGTACAGGGACGTATGTACCGCGTGTCCGTAAACGCCGCCCCGGAGAGAGACAGGCAGACGGTGCAATCCGCTTATTCTCAGGTGATCGGGGATTCGGAACACGTATTTAGTCGCGAGGGACGAGGGCCGAGGATTTGATCACCCTCCGGGGTAGTTGCGCCCAGGCCGGATGAAGCGAAGCGTAATCCGGGGATGCGGGTGGCGCGGCACGAGGCCTGGCGTGGCCACGCGATTAACCAGATACAAGCTTGCCGCCCACCGCCAGGCTGGCGCCTTCCGGGCTCCGGTCCTTCGCGAGTCGCCCTTCAGGCGCAGGCCCGGCGGCGGAACCAGCCTGATACAAGAAGCAACCGGAATTCTTCCGTTCCCGAGCTGGCGAGTTTCCGGCTATTATAGAAGGCAGCAGGGTACGGCCCCACGGAGCACACGGCATGAGCGACGACACCACCCATTTCGGTTTCCAGGAAGTCCCCCGGGAGGAAAAGGTCCGGCGCGTGGCCGATGTCTTCCATTCCGTCGCCGGCAAGTACGACCTCATGAATGACATGATGTCCTTCGGCATCCACCGCCTGTGGAAGCGCTACACCATCGACATGGCGGATGTGCGTCCCGGCCAGCGCATCCTCGATCTCGCCGGCGGCACCGGTGACCTCGCCGCCGCCTTCTCGCGCCTGGTGGGACGCGAGGGCCAGGTGGTGCTGGCCGACATCAACGAATCCATGATCCAGGTGGGTCGCGCGCGCCTCGCTGATCGCGGCGTGGCCGGCAACGTCGAGTACGTGCAGGCCAACGCCGAATGCCTGCCCTTCCCGGACAACAGCTTCGATCGCATCACCATCGCCTTCGGCCTGCGCAACGTCACCGACAAGGACGCCGCCCTGCGTTCCATGTACCGCGTGCTCAAACCCGGCGGGCGCCTGCTGGTGCTGGAATTCTCCAGGCCCGTCAACCCCCTGCTGAGCAGGCTCTATGACCGCTATTCCTTCAGCCTGCTGCCACGCATGGGCAAGCTGCTGGCCAACGACGCCGACAGCTACCGCTATCTTGCCGAGTCCATCCGCATGCACCCGCCGCAGGAGGAACTCCGGGCCATGATGGAGGCCGCCGGCTTCGAGCGCTGCGACTACCACAACCTTACCGGCGGCATCGTCGCCCTGCACCGGGGTTACAAGCTCTGATGGACGCCCTCGGCGGCAGGCTGGGCCTCTTCGGACGCCGCGTCGCTGCCCTGCTGGCGGACGTCTTCCTGTTCCTCGCGCTGGTCCTGCCCGTCCTCTTCCTGCTCGGGCTCGGCCCCGGCCTGCGCCTGTTGCTGCTCTTCCTGCTGCCGCCGGTGCTGCTGGTGTACTGCTGGGTCCGCTGGGGCGCCACGCCGGGCAAGTTTCTCCTCGGCCTGCGCGTGGTGGATGCGCGCACCGGCCTGTCCCCCGATCTCCCCCACGCCCTGCGCCGCGCGCTGGGCTACTTCCTCGCCGGCACCCCCATGTACCTGGGTTTCCTGTGGACCCTGTTCGATCCCGAACAACGGGGTTGGCACGATCACATCGGGGGCACGCGCGTGATCCGCGAGCCCGGGTTGGAGGAAGATCCGGCCCTGCGCCTCGGGGGAGGCCTGACATGAGCGACGGCTTCCCCGAACTGGAGTCGGGCTTCCACGCCCTGCTGGAGTCGGCCCTCAACCAGGCCCTGCGCCTCGATCCCGAGTGGCGCGACAAGCTCGCGCCGCTGACCGGCCACCGCATCGGCCTGCAACTGGAAGGGCTGGGGCTGCGCTTCGTCCTCTACCCCCACGAGGCGGGGATCCGCGTCATGGGCGTACCCGAGGGGGAACTGGCGGACCACGCCGACGCCGTCATCCGGGGGACGCCGCTGGCCCTGGGCGGCATGGCGCTGGAGGGCGACGAGCGCGCCCTGTTCGCGGGCGAGGTGCGCATCGAGGGTGACGTGGAGCTGGGCCAGCGCTTCCGCCGCCTGCTCGACGAGCTGGACCTGGACTGGGAGGAGGCCCTCTCGCGCCTCACCGGGGACGCCCTCGCCCACCACCTGGGCCGCAGCCTGCGGGGCCTCGGCGCCTGGGGCCGCCAGGCGCTGGAGACGCTGGCGCAGGACGCCGCCGAATACCTGCAGGTGGAGTCGGGGATCAACCCCACCCGCGAGGAGGTCGAGAACTTCGTGCGCGAGGTGGACACCCTGCGCGACGACGTGGAGCGCCTCGCCGCGCGCGTACAACGACTGCAGGCGCAGCAGCGCTGACCAGTCCCTTCTATACCCCCATAACCGACTTCAACCGGCGGGTCATGTACTTTTGCCGCGGGGATGGAGTATCCTGTGCCTCCCCGAGCGAATCGAAACCGGCCCCGCACGGGACCGAACAATAAAATCGAGAGACCATGAGCGATATTCCCGACTTTTCCAGCGAAGAAATCAAGGTCGTCGAAGATACTGTCGCCGAGCGCTTTCGTAAACCGATCCCCGTCGAGCAGGTGGATACCGAGCTGCGCCTCGACAAGGGCGACCGCGAACTCACCGAGTGCCCGGCACTCTACTGGCAGGTGGACGATTGCCATTTCGTGCTGGCCAAGAAGGGCAAGCAGCGTTTCCATTGCCAGTTCTTCTACAGCGTACGCGAGCAATACGGCACCGGGATCCCGGAGTACAACGACATCCTGGAGTGTGTCGTTTCGCTGCTGCGCGTGCAGGCCGATCACGAGGCCGACCGCCGCAAGGAACAACAGGATTCATAACCATTTAACGAGTATGGAGGCAAGATTCCATGGCAAGCCGCAAGAAAACCGTCAAGAAGGCCGCCAAACCGGCGCCCAAGAATGCCTTTTACGCCCAGTCGGGCGGCGTCACCTCGGTCATCAACGCCAGCGCCTGCGGCGTCATCGAGACCGCGCGCAAGCACAAGAATAAAATCGGCAAGGTCTATGCCGGGCGCAACGGCATCATCGGCGCCCTGACCGAGGATCTCATCGACACCAGCAAGGAATCCGCCGCCGCCATCAAGGCACTGCGTTACACCCCCTCCGGCGCCTTCGGCTCCTGCCGTTTCAAGCTCAAGAGCCTGGAAGAAAACCGCCGCGAGTACGAGCGCCTCATCGAGGTCTTCGAGGCCCACAACATCGGTTATTTTTTCTACAACGGCGGCGGCGACTCCGCTGACACCTGCTACAAGGTCTCCAAGCTGTCGGAAGAAATGGGCTATCCCATCCAGGCCATCCACGTGCCCAAGACCGTGGACAATGACCTGCCCATCACCGACAACTGCCCCGGCTTCGGCTCGGTGGCCAAGTACATCGCGGTGTCCACCCGCGAGGCCAGCTTCGACGTCGCCTCCATGGCCAAGACCTCCACCAAGGTCTTCATCGTCGAGGTCATGGGCCGCCATGCCGGCTGGATCGCCGCCGCCGGTGGCCTGGCCTCCAGCGAGGACACGCCCATCCCCATCGTCATCCTGTTCCCGGAAGTGGAGTTCGACGAAAAGAAATTCCTCGCCCGCGTGGATCAGATGGTCAAGAAGCACGGCTACTGCACGGTGGTGGTCTCCGAGGGCGTTCACTGGCCCGACGGCCGCTTTCTTGCCGACACCGGCCTCAAGGACGCCTTCGGTCACGCCCAGCTCGGCGGCGCGGCCACCGTCATCGCCGGCATGGTGCAGCGTGAACTGGGCCTGAAGAACCACTGGGCCGTGGCCGACTACCTGCAGCGCGCGGCGCGCCACATCGCCTCGAAGACCGACGTGGACATGGCCTATGCCATGGGCAAGGCCGCGGTACAGTTCGCCCTCAAGGGCCACAATTCCATCATGCCCACGGTGGAACGCATCTCCAACAAGCCCTTCAAGTGGAAGGTGGGCATGGCGCCGCTCTCGAAGGTGGCCAACGTGGAGAAGATGATGCC
>JALTLF010000171.1:0-2435 GCA_027005735.1 Chromatiales bacterium
CGCCCGGAGACTGCGCCCTGCCCCAGCTGGACCTCAACCAGCCCGCCGTCATCGCGCGCTTCATCCTCGAAGCCGTGTTGCAACGGGAAGCGCCCGCGCTGGATGGCGTGGAGTGCGACTAGTTTCGCGCTGGTTTTTTAACCACAGAGAACACAGAGAAACACCAGTACAAACCACGGGGAGCACGGGGGACACGGGGAAAATATCCTTGTACAGGCGTGCCACCGGAAGCTGGAAAACGGTCCCCCCGCCCTCAGGGCGGGGGACAGGGGGCGGGGATCGAACACAGGGCGCTTGTTGAATTTGTGAGTCCCGGATGTTCTTCGCCGTGATCAGCCCTTCCGGGCTCCAACGCTACGCGAGTCGCCCTTCACGGCTGACACACGGCTTTGGAACCACAGCGCGCAACAGCGAAGCGTATTGTATCGTCATTCCGGCGGCTTGAATCGAACTCTGGATTCCAGGTCTTCGCCATGCGCTGCATGGATCCGCCCGCCGCACCGAGGGCTGAGAAAAACACCAGTACAAACCACGGGGAGCATGGGGGACACGGGGAAAATATCCTTGTACAGGCGTGCCACCGAAAGCCGGAAAACGGTCCTTCCGGGCTCCAACGCTACGCGAGTCGCCCTTCATGGCTGACACACGGCTTTGGAACCACAGCGCGCAAAAACGAAGCGTATTGTATCGTCATTCCGTATATGGTCTTCCCCCGTGTGCCCCGTGTCCCCCGTGGTTAAACGGTTTTTTGCGTCGTTTGCGGCCAAAGACCACCCCCGCCTTTTCCGCTATAATCCCCTTCCCGTTTCAATCCGCAATACCCCAGGAATCCTTATGACTACCTTACCCGGTTGCGACGCCCCCACCGCCGATCTCCTGTCCGTCGAAGCGGCGCGCGAGCACATTGCCGCGCTGGTGACGCCGGTGCGCGAACAGGAAAGCCTCGGCCTGCGCGAGGCGCTGGACCGCGTGCTGGCCACCGACGTGCTCTCGCCCATCAACGTGCCGCCACACACCAACTCGGCCATGGACGGCTATGCGCTACGCGGCAGTGATCTGCCCGCGGACGGCGAAGCCAGTTTGAACATCGTCGGCACTTCCTGGGCGGGAAAGCCCTTCGAGGGGGCGGTCAACCCCGGCGAGTGCGTGCGTATCATGACCGGCGCGAAGCTGCCGCCTGACACCGACACGGTGATCATGCAGGAGCACGTGGAACGCGAGGACGACAGTATCCGCATCGGCGCCGGGCACAAGGCCGGCCAGAACGTGCGCCACCCGGGCGAGGATATCGAGAAGGACAAGGCGGTACTCCATGCGGGACGACGCGTGACCCCCGCGGATCTCGGCGTGCTGGCCTCGCTGGGCATCCCCGAGGTGGCTGTGCTGCGCAAGCTGCGCGTGGTGTTCTTCTCTTCCGGCGATGAACTGCGCGGCGTAGGGGAAGAACTCGAGGAAGGCCAGATCTACGACTCCAATCGCTACACCCTGCACGGCATGCTCACGCGCCTTGGCGTGGACTTCACCGATCTCGGCGTCATCCGCGACACGCCCGAGGACGTGCGAGCCGCGTTCGAGAAGGCCGCCGGCATGGGTGACGTGGTGATCACCACCGGCGGCGTGTCGGTGGGCGATGCCGACTTCATCAAGGACACACTGGCACAGATGGGCGAGGTCAATTTCTGGAAACTGGCCATGAAACCCGGCAAGCCGCTGGCGGTGGGTCGACTGGGCGAAGCCCTGTTCTTCGGCCTGCCGGGCAACCCGGTCTCGGTGATGGCCACCTTCTACCAGTTCGTGCAGCCGGCGCTGCGCAGGATGGCGGGCGAAACGGCGTATGAGCGCCTGACCCTGCGCGTGCGTACCATGACATCGTTGAAGAAACACCCCGGGCGCACCGACTTCCAGCGCGGCATCCTGCATCATGACGAGAACGGCGAGCTGGTGGTGCGCTCTACCGGCATGCAGGGCTCCCACGTACTCACATCCATGAGCCTCGCCAACTGCTTCATCATCCTGCCGCGCGAGAGCGGTTCCATCGAAGCGGGAGAGATGGTGGAAGTGGAACCCTTTGCGGGGATGATTTAGCCGCCCACCGTCGCCCGGGTCAGTGGATTGCGGACGAACGCTGAATACGCGTTCCGAATACCCAACCGCCTGAAAATTACCGGATTACATCATCTGTCTGTCTCTCGTCGGGGTGGCGTTTGCGGACACGCGGTACATACGTCCCTGTACGCTCGACAGCCGCGGTCGCTCCGGGCTTCCTGCCCTCTCGCGACACTAGTACATCCTGCACGTCGTCCCGGCGGCTGACGGTCCGCAAACGCCACCCCGGCGAGAGCCTGATGTCGGTAAACTGTAGTGGAATTCGGAACACGTATTTAGCACGCTTTCCGGACAGGCGCCTGACCATTCCCCTGCCCTGGGAGAGATGG
>JALTLF010000171.1:2535-14302 GCA_027005735.1 Chromatiales bacterium
GCTGACGGTCCGCAAACGCCACCCCGGCGAGAGCCTGATGTCGGTAAACTGTAGTGGAATTCGGAACACGTATTTAGCACGCTTTCCGGACAGGCGCCTGACCATTCCCCTGCCCTGGGAGAGATGGCCGGGACGAGGGGATCTGATACCCGCCACTCGAAACTGGCTCTATGCCGCGTGATCGGTATCGATCCCCTCGCCGATGCGCTTGCAGAGATCATCGAACTCCTTGAGCATGTGACGCACACTTTCATAGTTGCCGGAGCGCACCTCGAATTCGATCTTGCCTGCCAGCTCGGTGACCTGCGGATAGCCGAAGCCGCCCCCCATGCCCTTGAGATTGTGGATACGGTCCTTGAGGCGTTCCCAGTCGCGTTGTTCGTAGGCTTCCAGCAGCTCGTCCATGCGCGCGGGAAGCTCCTCGACGAACTTCACGACGATGTCCATGAGATCCGGCTCTTCCTTCACGAAGCGCGAGACGATGGGCGTGGTATCCGCCAGCGGCCGCTCCACCGGTTCAAGGTAGTGGGAAGTCACCTCGCGCAGGCGCTCGCGCACCACCGGCTTGGTGAGAAACTCGTCGAAACCCGCATCGAAGCATTCCTTCTTGTCCTCGCTGGTGGCATTGGCGGTGAGCGCCACCACCGGCAGGGTGTATCCCTCGGCGCGCAGGATACGCACCGCCTCCAGCCCTGACATGACCGGCATCTGGATATCCATGTAGACGAGATCGAAGGGCCGCTCGCGGATGAGCGCCAGGCCCTCCTCACCATTGCTGGCCAGGGTCACCGTGGCGCCCAGCTTGTTCAACAGGATGGAGATGAGTTGCTGGTTGTTCTCGTTGTCCTCCACCAGCAGGACCTCGCCCTTGAGCCAGGGCTGGCGCACGAGGGACTCGGTCGTGCGGCTGATGGTGACATGCACGTCGTCGAGATGATGCACCAGTGGCGCACCCTTGCTGACCGGCGAGGCCACGACGAGGCGAAACTCCGAGCCCTTGCCTGGTTCGCTGCGCGCCTCGATGTCGCCACCCAGTTTTTTCGCCAGGTGCTTCGACAGGCTGAGTCCCAGGCCCGTGCCGCCGAAACGCCGCGTGGTGCCGGAATCCGCCTGCTTGAAGGGTTCGAAGATCCGCGCGCGCTCCTCCGGCGGGATGCCGATGCCGGTGTCCGCCACGGTGAACTGGAGCTTGCCCACCTCCGGGCAGTACTTTACGCTCACGCGGACCTCGCCCTCGTCGGTGAACTTGATGGCATTGCTGCACAGGTTGAGCAGGATCTGCCGCAGGCGCACCGGATCGCTGTCGAAGGCCGAGGGCATGGGAAACTCGTAGTCGATCCTGAAGTCGAGATCCTTGTTTGCCGCCTGGGTCTCGACGATGGCCGCCACGTCGGTGACGACCTGGAAAGGACTCACCGGGATGGCCTCCACCTCGAGTTCACCGGCCTCGATCTTGGAGAAATCGAGGATGTCGTTGATGACCGTGAGCAGGTGGGTACCGCTGCGCTGGATGGTCCCCAGGGCCTGGATGCGGTCTTCCATGCTCTGGTCGCTGTCCAGCGAGGCCTCGGCGAAGCCGATGATGGCGGTCAGGGGCGTGCGGATCTCGTGGCTCATGTTGGCGAGGAAACGGCTCTTGGCGCGGTTGGCCTCGTTGGCGGCATGGGCCGCCGCTTCCACGATGCGCAGCAGTTTGACCACCAGCAGGGGCAGCAGCAACAGCCAGATCCAGAGACCGACCCCGGTGATGAGATTGGCGCGCCAGAAGTCGTTGAAGAACAACACCGCGCCGAAGGCGCCGGTGGTGAGCGCGTGGGCGAAAAACAGGTAACGCCAACCGTAGCGCAGGCCATTGCCCATGGCCACCCACAACAGGCCACCGTACAGCCAGGCCGTCAGCTCACCCCCCACCACCATGAGGTACAGCCCGCCCACCACGTCCAGCACGATACCGAGAACGCGGCGGGGATGATTGGTCCCGGGCGACAGGCGCGCCCAGAAAACGATTTCCAGCGCGACGAAGAGATAAAAGTAGATCCAGTAGAACGCCCCAGTGGGCAGTTGGGCCCCCGGGCTGAGGAGGTGCACGGCATGCAGGTAGACGGCGATGATGGCGCCCAGGACCACGCGCATCTTGGCCTGGGCCAGCTCGACCTCCGTGTGCCGGGCGAGAAAGGCCCCCAGCGCGCTGGCTTGCTTGGTCCTGTCGGTCATTGGCCGCCGAATCACCCCTTTCTCGCTACCTGCTCCCGCCGGCCGTCCCGGGAAGTCCTCGCCTTCCTGCCGGGGAGTAGTTATATATCGGAGATTCGTTGGCGAACTTTAACGCGGCGAAAACGCAGGCAAGTGACAACCCACTGATTCATCACGGGTTTATGCTCGGGGAGACAAGGCCGGGGGCCGGAAACGAAAACGGCGCCACGCGGAACCCCCGCGCGACGCCGTCTCCTGCCGGCCCGCCGGGGCACGGCGGCCCCGGCCTGTCCGGTACTCAGGCGGTTGCCGGTGCCCCCATGCTGGCCATGGCCTTGTTGTAACCGGCGATTTTCACCCAGTAGAGGATGAAGAGCACCAGCGCGGCAATGGAAACCAGTAGATTGATCACCGGGATCGGCAGGATGGCCACGACATTGAGGATGCTCAGGGACAAGCCCAGTGGCCAGCCACCATTACCGGTGTCCTCCACCCCGGCTTCGGCATACTTGTTGCGGATGGCCTCGGCCACCTTGGCGACGGTATAGAAATGCCAGCCCAGATTGAAAATGGGAATGAGATTCAGCCACACCAGCCCCGGCGCCATCTGGCGGTTATTGTCACCGGCCAGGCTCAGTGCCTTCTGCAGGCTGAGCAGGTAGAAGATCGCGATAATGAGAAAAATCGCGAGAAATACCAGGCCAATCCCACCCATCACCGCGAGCATCGCAGTGGCTTGGTCGTTACCCATGTATGAAGGATCCATGATTCAACTCCTCGTTGGTTTTATTGTCTGTCGAGTGACCCGACCACGCAACAACCCTGTCGGGCTGAGCGCGAACAATCTTCAGCATTTTCCATGTTCTCCGTCCAACTATAGCAGCCGGGCTGCCCGCACAACAAGACGCCGGCCATGCCTGCATAAGAACATGCTGATGATTATTTTTTGACCAGTTCCAGGTTATGTGAAGAGGGACGTGGTTCCGCGCCGCTGATGGGGGCCGGCCGGTGGATGAGATACCCCTGGGCATAATCCACGCCCAACTGGGCGATCTTGTGCATGATCTCGCTGGTCTCGACGAATTCCGCGATGGTGATCATGCCCAGTTCGTGGGCAATGCGATTGATGGTCTCCACCATGGCGAGGTCGATCTCGTCGTTGCAGATATCGCGGATCAGGGAGCCGTCGATCTTGACGTAGTCCACGGGCAGGTGCTTGAGATTGTGAAAACTGGACAGGCCGCTACCGTAGTCGTCGAGGGCGCAGGCGCAGTTGAGGGCATGCAGTTCCCGGATGAAGGAGGCCACTTCCTGCAGGTTGAGGATGGCCGCGGTCTCGGTGATCTCCAGGCACAGCCGGTGCGGCCCGCGCCGGCTCTGCGCGATGCGCGCCAGGGCCTGCTCGCGGAACTTGCGATCGGAAACCGACTTGCCGGAGATATTGATGGCGTAAATGGCGGGTGGCGCATTCCGGATTTCCGAATCTTCGAGCAGATCGAGCAGGCGATCGAGCATCCAGGCATCCACGCGCAGCATGGCGCCATAACGCTCGGCGGCGGTGATGAAGGCGCCCGGGGGAATGAGATCCCCCGAGGGGCCGTGCATGCGGATGAGCAGTTCGTGGTAGGGCAGCAGCTCGGTACCGTTGATTACCGGCAACACGGTCTGCGCATGGACCTCGAAGGCGTGGTTGTCCAGGGCTTCGTGGATCTGCGAGACCCAGGCCAGCTCGCTCATGCGCTGGCTCATCTCGCTGTCGCCGGGCTGGTTGACCCAGACCTGGTTGCGCCCCTTGTCCTTGGCCATGTAACAGGCCGAATCCGCAATACTCAACAGGGTGGCGGTATCGCTGTACGAGGCATTGACGGCCACGACGCCGATACTGACGCCGATGCGAAAGATGCTGTGCTCCCAGTTGAAACGCAGTTCGTCGATGGACTGGCGTATCGACTCCGCGACCCGCATGGCGTTATCCAGGTGACAGCCGGTGAGCAGGACGCCGAACTCATCGCCACCGAGGCGTGCCACGACATCGTCCTGGCGCAGGTGGCCACGAATGGTCAGGGCCACCTGCTTGAGAAGCTCATCCCCTGCCTCGTGCCCGCAGGTGTCGTTGACCACCTTGAACTGATCCAGATCCAGGTACATGAGCACGTGCTCGCTGTTTTCCGCCTTGCTCTCGCTCAGGTATTCGTCCAGCGCCACTTCGAAGGCGCGGCGATTGAGCAGGCCCGTGAGGGGATCCTGGTTGGCCTGCAACAGCAGTTGTATCTCGATCTCCCGTGCCGCGGTCATGTCACGGAAGGTCAGGACCTTGCCCATCACCTGCCCGCTACGGTCGCGGATGGGCGAGACATTGTCCTGCACGATGTGCGTGCTGCCGTCACGGGCCCTGAGAATGGCAAAACGGTGCAGGCTGGCGGAGAGGGCGTCCACTTCCTCCACGTACAGCGGATGCGGCACCGGCTCGAGACTCTGCTCGTCGAGGATCTGGTAGATCTCGCTCACCGGGCGACCCTCGGCTTCCCGACCCTGCCAGCCGGTGAGGCGTTCCGCTTCCGGGTTGAGATAGGTGGTGCGCCCATGCCGGTCGGTGGTGATCACCGCGTCGCCGATGGCGTGCAGGGTGACCTCGGCCAGTTCCTTTTCGTCGAACAGCTGTTTCTCGGTACGCCGCGTGCGATCGAGCACGTACAGCATGATGGCGATACTGAAGAGGAAGGCAAAGATGCCGAGAACGGTGATCTGCCGGTAGGCCTCGCGGTACTGCTGCTGAACCTGCCCGGCCGCCAGCTCTGCGGCACGGCGCTGTTCGTCGAGCAGGGCCTCGAAGATGCCGAGCAATTCCTTTTCCAGCGGCATGTCGCGTGCCATCAGCTCGTCGATACCCTCGCGGTCGTCCGCCATGAGCTGATTGACGATGCCCTCCTGCAGGGGTTGCGTGACGCGAATGATGGACAGGGCGCGCCCCAGCAGGTGATGCTCGTTCTCGCTCAGCGGCAGGGAACGCAGGCGATCGCGCAGGGCGACGAACTCCCCACCCTGGTTGATGAACTCCATGTATTCTGCGTCCTTGTCGAAGACGTCTTCATGGATGGAGATGGCCACCATGCTCAGGGTGCGGCGGCGCACGATCTCGCGCATACCCGAGATCAGGCGGATCTTCTCGTTGCGTATCTCGCTGCCGCTCTGCTGCTGCTCCTCGATGGAAACGAAACGCACGGTGCCGACGGCGATGATGGCCAGCAGGATGAGGATCACCGCGCTGAAGCCCAGGGCAATGACCAGGCGGCTGCCCGTTGGCGATGCCTCGCGCGCCTGCGCCTTGTCTGTGCTGTCCATTTTCATCTGCCCCCGGACCCGGCCCGCGCCACGCGACAGGATAAGGTGAACTACTCGCCCTGTTGCCCCTGCTTCGCTTCCTCCTCGGCGATCTCCTGCTTGACCTTCTCCATATCCAGTTCCCCGACCTGCCGGATGAGTTCCTCCAGCTGCGAGGCCTGCAGGGCGCCCGGATTATTATAGACCAGCACCTGTTCGCGAAATACCATCAGGGTGGGGATGGATCGAATGCCGAAGAAACCGGCGATCTCCTGCTGTTCCTCGGTATTGACCTTGGCAAAGACGATATCGGGATACTTCTCGGAAGTCTGTTCGAACACCGGTCCAAAGGACTGGCAGGGCCCGCACCAGGGCGCCCAGAAATCGAAAATGGCGAATTCGCTGTCCTCGATGAGCGAGCGAAGGTTTTCCTGGGTGACATCGACAGTGGCCATAATCATGCTCCTGCATTGGGACGGAAACCTGCGCGGTTTCCGTAGTGGAAAGATGCCGGCACTGCCGACGTGAATATCGCGGCCGGAGGGAACGGCCCCGCCCGGCGGCCCGTCCTCCCTGCCGGAAGGTAAAACAGGGCCGGGCAGTATAGCGACTCGCTCGCCATCTGCCTATTCCCCGCCGCGTGGCGCGCCCCCGTGTTCCTGCGCCGCCGGCCCCACCGGCCCCAGCGGCGCCCGCTGCCCCGTCTCCCGATAGCGTCGGTAATCGTCGAGGATACGAGCGTGGTCGAAGGCCATGCGGGGAGGCGGCGCATCGAGCGCATAGCGCATGAAACCGGCCGCATCGTCGGCGGCACGGGGCTCGCCCATGGCCTCGGCGACATACACGGCGCTCACCGTGTGGGCGCGGGGATCGCGCGCGGGATCGGAGTAACAACCGAGCAGCGCGGTGAGCCGCACCGGCAGGGAGATCTCCTCGCGCGCCTCGCGCACCGCCGCCTGCTCCAGGGTCTCGCCGACATCCACGAAGCCCCCGGGGAGCGCCCAGCCGAGGGGCGGATAGCGGCGTTCGATGAGAACGATGGGGCGCGCGGGCCGATCGATGAGTTCGACGATGATGTCGACGGTGAGACGGGGCGTGACGATATCGGGCATGGCGACGTGAACCGGGTCGAGGTGTGCTAGACAGGTGTTCCGAATACCCCGTCACGGGGGAACAGGCGGATTACCGCCCCGCGGCCGACGGTCCGAAAATGCTGCCCCAAAGCGCGTCGGATATCCCTGTACTGTCGTGGAATCCGGAACACCCTGTCAGTCGGCCTGCCTGCGAACGAAGCGGTGAATGTGGCGCCGTGCCCGCTTGTCGGGGCGGCGCGCCGGGCGGGGCGAGTCGAGTCGCCGTTGCGCGCGCAGGGCGGCGCGCGCCTGTCGGCTTTCCTCGGTCTCGCGGTAGAGTTGCCCGGCCTCACGTGCCGGACCGCGACGATCACTCAGCCCGTCCACCACCACCTGCCAGGTGAAAACGCCCTTGCGGATACGCAGCTCATCGCCCACGCGAACCGGGCGCGCCGGACGCGTGGGGTCGCCGTTCTGGCGCACGTGACCGCCGCGAATGGCCTCGCCGGCCAGCGCGCGCGTGCGATAGAAACGCGCGGCCCACAGCCACTTGTCCAGTCGCACCCGCGTCGTGTCGTCCACTGCCATTCGCCCGTCTCACCCGGCCGTTGAAAGCCCGAGTCTAGCACAGGGCCGAACCCGCAACAGTGCAGGGGTTATTGTCCCCCGCGGCTGGGGTATCATGCATGGCCATGCCCGAATCCATGAACGACGCCCCCGCCTTCCCCGAGACGGCACGCCCCGAAGCCCGTATTTCGCGCCCGGCAATGATCGCGGCCCTGCGCCGCATCCTGCCCGCCGAGCGCATCCTGCACGAGGACGAGGATCTGCGGCCCTACGAGTGCGACGCCCTCTCGGCCTACCGCCGCCTGCCCTGGCTGGTGGTGTTGCCCGACACCATCGAGCAGGTTCAGGCCATCGCCGCGCTGTGCCGACGCCACCGGGTACCGCTGGTGGCGCGCGGCGCGGGCACGGGTCTGGCGGGGGGCGCCCTGCCGGTGGAACACGGCCTCATCCTCAGCCTGGCGAGGTTCAATCGCATCCTCGACATCGACGCGGACAACGCCCTGGCGCGGGTGCAGCCCGGCGTGACCAACCTCGCCATCTCCGACGCGGCACGGGAATACGGCCTCTATTACGCCCCCGATCCCTCCTCGCAGATCGCCTGCACCATCGGCGGCAACGTGGCGGAGAACTCCGGCGGCATCCACTGCCTCAAGTACGGGCTCACGGTGCACAATCTGCAGGCCCTGAAGATCGTCACCATGGACGGCGAGCTGCTGCAACTCGGCGGCCAGGGACTCGAATCCCCCGGCTACGATCTGCTCGCCCTGATGTGCGGCTCCGAGGGCATGCTGGGGATCATCGTCGAGGTCAGCGTACGCCTCCTGCCCCTGCCGCAACGCGCCGAGGTGGTCATGGCCAGCTTCGACGACGTGGCGCGCGCCGGCGACGCGGTGAGCGCCATCATCGGCGCGGGGATCATCCCCGCCGGGCTGGAGATCATGGATCAGCTGGCGCTCACCGCCGCGGAGGACTTCGCCGCCGCCGGTTACCCGCGCGACGCGGCGGCCATCCTGCTGTGCGAACTGGACGGGACCGCCGAGGAGGTGGCCGCGCAGATGACGCAACTGGAGGGCCTGCTGCGCGATCGGGGCGCCGGCCGCATCCGGCGCTCCCGCGACGAGGCCGAGCGCCAGCGCCTGTGGGCCGGGCGCAAGGCCGCCTTCCCCGCCGTGGGCCGCCTCGCCCCCGACTACTACTGCATGGATGGCACCATCCCGCGCCGCGCCCTCGCGCGGGTGCTGTCGGGGATCGCCGCCCTGTCGAAGGAGTACGGCCTGCCCGTGGCCAATGTCTTCCACGCCGGCGACGGCAACCTGCATCCCCTCATCCTCTACGACGCGAACCGCGAAGGCGAACTGGCGCGCACCGAGGAATTCGGCGCGCGCATCCTCGAGTTGTGCCTCGAGGTGGGCGGCACCATCACCGGTGAGCACGGCGTCGGCGTGGAGAAGATCGACCAGATGTGCGTCCAGTTCGGCCGCGCCGAGCTGGCGCAGTTCCATGCCCTCAAGGCGGCCTTCGACGGCGACGGCCTGCTCAACCCCGGCAAGGCCGTGCCCACGCTGCATCGCTGCGCCGAGTTCGGCGCCATGCACGTGCACGGCAATCGCCTGCCCTTCCCCGAACTGGAACGTTTCTGAACCAACCGACCACCACCATGCACCACGCCCGCTGATCCCGTCGTCTCATGCCTCCGGACCGTCACCAGCAACTTCGCGACACCGTGCGCAGCGCCCACGACAGGGGCGCGCCCCTGTGCATCCGCGGCGCCGGCAGCAAGGACTTCCTCGGCCGCGCGCCGCGGGGCGAACCCCTGGACGTGGGCGAGCACCGGGGCATCGTGGACTACGCCCCCACGGAACTGGTGGTCACGGTGCGCGCCGGCACGCCGCTGGATGAACTGGAGGCGGAACTCGCGGCGCGGCGCCAGATGCTCGCCTTCGAGCCGCCCCGCTTCGGAGCGGGCGCCACCATTGGCGGCACCGTGGCCTGCGCGCTGGCCGGCCCGCGGCGCGCCTTCGCCGGCGGCGTGCGCGACGCCCTGCTGGGCTGCCGCCTCCTCGATGGCCGCGGCGAACTCATGCACTTCGGCGGCGAGGTGATGAAGAACGTCGCCGGCTACGACGTCTCGCGGCTCATGGCCGGCGCCATGGGCACCCTCGGCGTGTTGCTGGAGCTGTCCCTGCGGGTCGTCCCCTGCCCGGAAACCAGCCTCAGCCTGCAACAGCAGTGTGGCGCCGCCGAGGGCCTGCAACGCATGCGCACCCTGTGCCGCCGGCCCTGGCCCCTGGCGGGCCTGTGCCACGATGGCGAGACCCTGTTCATCCGCCTGGCCGGCTCGGCCGCCGGGGTGGAGGCCGCGGCCCGCGCCATCGGTGGCAAACCCCTGGACGAAGGCGTCTGGACGGCCATCCGCGAACAGACGCATCCCTTCTTTGCCGACACCCTGGCCGGCGACGCGGCCCTGTGGCGCCTGGATCTGGCCCCGGCGAGTCCCCTGCCCGCCTGGGGCCGCTGGTTCATCGACTGGGCCGGTTACCGGCGCTGGCTGATCACGGATCGCGAGCCCGCGGCCATCCACGCCTGGGCCGAGACCCACGGCGGCCACGCCCGCCTGTTTCGCCGCGCGCGGCATACCGGCGAGGCGCCCGATGCGCGGCCGCCGGCCCTGCGCGCCCTGCATCAGCGCCTCAAGGCCGCCTTCGATCCCCGCGGCATCCTCAACCCCGGGCGGCTCCATGCCGAACCGGAACCGAACCCGTCACGGAACTGAACGGCCCGCATGCAAACCCGTCTGCCCGCTTCCCTGTTGCACAGTGCCGAAGGCCAACGCGCCGACGCCATTCTGCGTCGCTGCGTGCACTGCGGGTTCTGCACCGCCACCTGTCCCACCTACCGCCTGCTGGGCGATGAGCTGGACAGCCCGCGGGGGCGGATCTATCTGATCAAGAGCATGCTGGAAGGCGAGCCGGCGACACGCCGCACGCAACTGCACCTCGACCGTTGCCTGCACTGCGCCGCCTGCGAAACCACCTGTCCCTCCGGGGTCGAGTACACCCGCCTGCTCGCCATCGGTCGCCGCTGGGCGGCGGAACGCATCCGCCGTCCCCTGCCGCAGGTCCTCACGCGCGCCCTGCTGCGCGCCGTCGTGCCCCACCGGCGACGCTTTGCCCGCCTGCTGCGCCTCGCGCGCCGCATGCGTTTCCTGCTGCCCCCCTCCCTGCGCCGACAGCTGCACGTGCGCATGGATTCCGGCGCGCCCATGCCGGCGGGCCGCAAGGCGAAGCGCAAGGTGATCCTCATGCAGGGTTGCGTGCAGAAAAGCCTGTCGCCCGCCACCGAGGCGGCCACGCGCCGGGTACTGGCGCGAGCCGGCATCGCCTGTGTCACGCTGGGGGCGGAAAACTGTTGCGGCGCCCTCAACCACCACCTGGACGCGGAGCAACGCGCGCTGGACGAGGCGCGGCGCAACATCGACGCCTGGTGGCCGCAGCTGGAGGCCGGCGCCGAGGCCATCGTCGTCACCGCCTCCGCCTGCGGCCTGATGGTGAAGGACTATGGTGAACTGCTGGCCGGGGATCCCGCCTATGCGGAGAAGGCCCGGCGCGTCAGTGCCGCCGTGCGCGACCCCATCGAACTGCTGGAGGACTGCGAACTCCCGCCGGCGACGGATGGCGCGGAGCGGCTGATCGCCTTCCATCCCCCCTGCACCCTGCAACACGGCCTGCGCCTGGATCGACGCGTGGAAGACTTCCTGCGCGCTCGCGGCTTCCGTCTCGTTGATGTGCGCGACCGGCATCTGTGCTGCGGCTCGGCGGGCACCTACGCCATCCTGCAACCCGCGCTCTCGCGCCGACTGCGCGCGGACAAGCTGGACAAGCTCACGCGGGAGCAGCCCGACTGCATCGTCACCGCCAACATCGGCTGCCAGCATCACCTGCAGGCGGCCACCGAGCTGCCGGTGTTTCACTGGATCGAATTGCTGGATGCGCCCGATGTCCGCGGATCCTGGCTGGAGCGGGAAGGCCGGTCTGAAACAAGATGAAGCGGCACTTCCCTGTGCCGCCCGCCTTCACGCCAGGCGAACGAATTTCGCCTCCGAGGGTACGCCGTTGTTGTCGATGATAAAGAGCATGTAGATGCCACGCGGCGCGATGGCATGCGTATGGGCGCTGCTGCCATAGGGATAAACACGACCGTCCGGCACCAGTGCATTCAAGCGGTCACTGCCCGCGCGCGTAAAGCACAGCGGGATGACCCGTTGCTCGGTATCCATCTGGTGCGTGACGGCCATGGGCCGCACCAGCACCACCTTGCCGATGTCGTCGGCCTGCGGTGTGCCGATGGTAAACACCTGCCCATGCAGGATGTGGTGATTCTCATCCGGATTCGGCCACTCGGTGATCTCCGGGCGCGTGGCAGGGTTGCAGCGGCTGTCGTAGAGGTAGGGGGGCGTAAATATCTCGATCTCGCGGCCCGCACCGAAGGTCGCCACCTGCCCGCTGGGCAACAGCAGGGCCTGTTCGTGGGTCGCGTTGCGCGCGACGTTCATGCTGGCCACCCGGGTGAAGGGATCGCCGCCGGTCTGCGCCGGGTCGAACAGGTAACATTCC
>JALTLF010000172.1 GCA_027005735.1 Chromatiales bacterium
GATAGCGGCAGTCCCCTGCTGGATCTGCGCGGCCTGAAGGTGTATTTCCCCATCCGCAAGGGCGTGTTGCGGCGCACGGTGGATCACGTGCGCGCGGTGGACGGCATCGATCTCAGTATCCGCCGTGGCGAGATCCTCTCGCTGGTGGGGGAGTCCGGTTGCGGCAAGACCACCCTCGGGCGCGCCATCCTGCGCCTGGAGACGCCCACCGCGGGGGAGGTATGTTTCGACGGCGAGGATCTCACGCGCCTCGATGATCGCGCCATGCGGCCGTGGCGGCGCAAGTTGCAGGTCATCTTCCAGGATCCCATGTCCTCGCTCAATCCGCGCCTGACCATCGCCACCACCCTGATCGAGCCCATGAAGGTGCACGGCATTGGCGAGAACACCGAAGATCGCCTGGCGCGGGCGGCGGCGGTGCTGGAGAGCGTGGAACTCTCGGCCGATCACCTGTGGCGCTATCCCCACGAGTTCTCCGGCGGCCAGCGCCAGCGCATCGGCATCGCCCGCGCGCTGGCGCTGGAACCGCGTTTCATCGTCTGTGACGAAGTCACCAGCGCGCTGGACGTGTCGGTGCAGGCGGGGATCCTCGAGCTGCTGCTGCACCTGCGCGACAGCCGCAGGCTGACCCTGTTGTTCATCACCCACAACATCGCCGTGGTGGAATACATCAGTGATCGCGTCGCGGTGATGAAGGGTGGCCGCATCGTCGAGTACGGGCCCACCGACGCGGTATGCGGCGATCCGCAGGAGGCCTACACGAAGAAGCTCATGGCCGCGGTACCGCGGGTGAGCCTGGCAACATAGCGGCGAGTAGCGAGGGGGATCGGCTCCCGGCCTGGATCCCGTAGCCGCGTCCTCAGCTGCGCCCCGACTGCTGGATGACGTCGATATAGAGGGTCAGGCGCTGGCCGGGTTGCAGGTAGCGGCCCCTCGGCAGGCGGTTCCAGCGTCGCAGTTGCGCGATGGTGACCTTGAAACGGCTGGAGATGCGCGCGAGGGAGTCGCCGGGACGCACGCGGTAGCCGATGCGCTTCGTCACGCGGCGACGCGGCGGCGGCATGTGAAGTTCATCTTCGGCTCGGGACAGGTCGCGGTGCGTCCAGATGACGAGCTTCTGCCCGGGCCTGAGGGTGTCGCGCGGCGCCATGCCGTTCCACTTCGCCAGGCTGCGTACGCCGACGCCGTAGAGCCGTGCGATGTCCCACAGGGTGTCGCCGCGCTGCACCTGGTGCACGTAGCGCTTGCCCTTGCGCCGGGTCTTCTTGAGGCGGCGCAGGCGTTCCGCTTCACTCAGGCGGTATTCGCGCGCACCGGCGCGCGCGGTGGGAATGAGCAGGCTGTGGCCGGCGCGGATGCGCGTGCCGCGGATGCGGTTGAGGCGCTTGATGGCGGCAATGGAAGTGCGGTATTTGCGCGCGATGGTGCCGAGGGTTTCGCCCCTGCGGATGCGGTGGCGGATCCAGCGGATGCGTGCGCTCTTCGGTACCTTCGCCAGCGCCACCTGGAAGTCCTCGGCCCGCTCCTTCGGCAACAGCACGTAGTGCGGGCCCCTGGGATCCGTGGCCCAGCGGTTGAAGCCGGGGTTGAGCCGGTAGAGCTCTTCCATCTCGATGCCGGCCAGCTCGGCAATGAGGCTCAAATCGATCTGCGAGCCGAGATCCACTTTCGTAAAGTAGGGTTCGTCCGGGATGGCGGGCACCTCGATGCCGTAGCGCTCGGGATCGGCGAAGAGTTTCTTCAGCGCCAGCAGCTTGGGGACGTAGCCGCGCGTCTCGGGCGGCAGCTTGAGGGAGAAGAAGCCGGTGGGTTTGCCGCGGCGCTTGTTGCGGCGTACCGCCTTGCGCACGGTGCCGGAGCCGGAGTTGTAGGCCGCCAGCGCCAGCATCCAGTCGCCCTTGAATTCCTTGTGCAGACGCTCCAGCAGGTTCAGTGCCGCGTGGGTGGAGGCGTAGATGTCGCGTCGCCCGTCGTACCACCAGGTCTGCCGCAGGCCGAACAGGCGCCCGGTGGAGGGAATGAACTGCCAGATCCCGGCGGCGCGGCCATGGGAATAGGCAAAGGGCTGGAAGGCGCTCTCGACGATGGGCAGCAGGGCGATCTCCATGGGGATGTCGCGGCGCTCCACTTCCTCGACGATGAAATGCAGGTAGGGACGGGCGCGCTCGGCAACGCGCCTGATATAGTCGGGGTGGCGCGCGAACCAGGCAAACTCGCGGTCGATGCGCCGATGTTCCACCTCGGGGAGGGCGAAGCCGTTGCGGATACGGTCCCAGACGTCGGCCTCGCCGAAGAGTCCGTCGGGGGCCGGGGTGGCTGTTTCGTCTTCAGGATGGGTCGCTTCCTCGGCCTCGGCCACTTCCTCGGCCGCGGGTATCACGGGCGGGGTGTCCAGTTCGCCCGCCTCCAGCAGCGCCCAGGCGGGGAAGGGGGCGTCCCCCAGCACCGTGAACAGGGAGTGGTCTTCGTTCTGATCGGGCCCGATGGCTCCCCCTGGCGCCTCAGCGAGCGGAAACAGGCTGCTGCAACCCCCCAGAATCAGTAAAATGGGTGAGAAAAGAAGGCTAGCCAGTTGTTTCTTATAAATTTTTCTTCGCATAGGGCGAAAAATATATGAGACTAGGCGGGTAGAGGTCAACCGATTAATTGCATTTCTGCCAACTTGCCCCCGCGGCCGGTTCGCGGTGAGGTGACGGGGCACGGCGGAGAACGGGACGGGCGCCATGGGGAAACTGCGCGAGCGCTTTCAACACTGCGAGACGAACCACTGGGCAGGGCTTGCGCGCTGGTATGCCATGCCGCTGGGGCAGGCCCTGCAGGCGGCGGAAAAGGCCTGCCTCGACCAGGTCCTCTCGCAGTTGTTCGGGTATCACCTCCTGCAGGTGGGTCGTCCCTGCGAGACGGATCTCCTCGCCGCCAGCCGGGTGTCGCACCGCCTGGTCATGGATCTGGCCCCGGCTGGTGGGACGGGGAAACCGGCAGGACTGGTGGGCCTGCCCCATGCCCTGCCGTTCGCCTCGGCGAGCCTCGACGTGGTGGTGCTGCCTCACGTGCTGGAATTCTCCCCCTGGCCCCACGAGGTGCTGCGCGAGGTGGAACGGGTGCTGATCCCCGAGGGCAGCGTGGTGTTGCTCGGCTTCAACCCGTGGAGCAGCTGGATGACTAAGCGCCTGTTGCTGGGCTGGCGCCGGCGGGTGCCGTGGTGCGGGCGCTTTCGCTCGCCGGCGCGGATCCGCGACTGGCTTTCGCTGCTGGGTTTCGACAGCGAGCCGGGGATCAGCTGTTTCCATCGCCCGCCGGTGACCCACGCGGGGATCCTCTCGCGCCTTGGCTGGATGGACGGCCTCGGTCGGCGCCTGCTGCGGCCCTTCGGCGCCAGCTACCTGCTGGTGGCGCGCAAGCGGGTGACGACGCTGACCCCGGTGCGGCCACGCTGGCAGCCGCGCCGCAAGCTGGTGGTGCCGGGACTGGTGGATACGTATCAGCAGACGGTACGTCGCGGCGAAGAGGAAGGACGCATTGACTAAGACAGTGGAGATCTGGACCGACGGCGCCTGCCGCGGCAACCCGGGACCCGGCGGCTGGGGCGCCCTGTTGCGCTACAACGGCACGGAAAAGGAACTCTATGGTGGCGAGCGCGAGACCACCAACAACCGCATGGAACTCATCGCCGCCATCCGCGCGCTGGAGGCCCTCAAGCGGCCGAGCCGCGTGGAACTGACCACCGACTCCCAGTATGTGCGCAACGGCATCACCCAGTGGCTGGCCAACTGGAAGAAGCGCGGCTGGAAGACCGCCGATCGCAAGCCGGTGAAGAACCAGGACCTGTGGCGGGAACTGGATGCCCTGGTCCAGCGGCACGATGTGCACTGGCACTGGGTGCGCGGCCACACCGGGCACCCCGAGAACGAGCGCGCCGACGCGCTGGCCAACCGCGGCATCGATGCCATGTTGAAGGGCTGATCCGCCCCGGCGCCGGCGGGGCTCTGGCATTGCGCGCGCGGATCCCGTACCCTCGGCGACAGCTTTCCAGGACTTCAGGAACCCACCGTCCGCCATGCGCCAGGTCGTACTCGATACCGAAACCACCGGTCTGGAACCCAGCCAGGGCCACCGCATCATCGAAATCGGTTGCGTGGAACTCATCGACCGGCGCGTCACCGACAACCGCTACCACCAGTACATCAACCCCGAGCGCGAGGTGGACGAGGGCGCGGTCCAGGTTCACGGCCTGACCAATGCCTTCCTCGCCGAGAAACCGGTATTTGCCGACATCGCCGAGGATTTCTTCCGTTTCATCCGGGGCGCCGAGCTGATCATCCACAACGCGCCCTTCGACGTGGGCTTCATCAATCACGAGTTCCGGCGCCTGCATGGCGACGACTGGTCGCTGGATGATCACTGCACCATCCTCGACACCCTCACCATGGCGCGGCACATGCACCCCGGGCAGAAGAACAGCCTCGATGCCCTGTGTCGCCGCTACGAAGTGGACAACAGCCACCGGGAACTGCACGGCGCACTGCTCGACGCCGAGATCCTCGCCGACGTCTACCTGCTCATGACCGGCGGACAGGCGCGCCTGTCGCTGGACGGGGAGGGCAGTGGCGAGACGGGCCTGCCCCGGGCGAGCGAAATCCGCCGCCTGCCCGCGGAACGCGCGCCACTGCGGGTGATCGCGCCCAGCGAGGCAGAACTGGCCGCCCATGCCGAGATGCTGGCGCGGGTGGAAAAGGCCCACGGTGGTCCCGGGGTCTGGCAGCGCCTCGACGCGGCGCCGGAGGGCACGCCCGCGGCCACTGACCCGGACGGCGCGCCCGGCAAGACCTGAGTCCGCCGCTCCGCTACCTCCATCCGGCCTGCCCGGATGAAATCCCTGCTTCGCCAGCGAAGTCCTTACCCACAGTCAAAAAGCGGGTATAAATCGCGAAAATTTCCTAAAGCTCCCGCCGGCCCCGCCGATAATCCAGACAAGGCCAGCGCAGCCGGCCTTCCAGAATTGATGTCTCCTTAGCGTGATGTTCGGGTTTTTGTAAGGATTTATCCTCCCCCTGCGCACTATGCGCAACACACCCTGGCCCCGCCACCCCGCGGGGCATTTTTTTTGCGCGCGGATCGACGCCGCCCTTCCCGCCCCGTGATCCCCGCGGCCCGATGCGCTATATTCCCCGGGAACCCGCAGGCGGTGCCCTCGCGGCAGCGGGCAGGGCCACGGGCGCCGGCAGAGTCATCCGGTGTGACGAAGGGAGGCCAGACAGGGAGGCGATGACGCATGCGGCCAGGGGAAGGTCGAGCCAGGGGAAGGACGCGAAAAACTGCAACAATGTGCTTTGCGCCGGCGTACCGGTGGTATCGAGGTGGCGATGTCCGACGACGAGTTTCTGACTCCCCAGGAAGCGGCCCGGTTGCTGAGGGTGGCGCCCGTGACGGTACGCCAGTGGGCGCAGCGGGGGGAACTGGCCTTTCACACCACGCCGGGTGGGCATCGCCGCTACGCCCGTGCGGCCATCGAGACCTTTGCCCGCCAGCGGGGGATCCCCCTCGCCGACGGGGGAGCGGACGGGGGCCTGCGGGTACTGGTGGTGGACGACGATCCCCACATTTCGGCCTTTCTGGCCCTGCTGCTGCGCGATCATGATCCGACAGTGCAGGTGGAGTGCGCCGGCAACGGTTTCGAAGCGGGATTCCGTATCGAGTCCTTTGCCCCCGATGTGGTCCTGCTCGATCTCATGATGCCGGACCTGGACGGTTTCGAGGTGGCGCGTTTCATCAAGCGCGAACCGCTGCGCGCCGCCACCCGGATCATCTGCATCACGGCCTACGACACGCCGGAAAACATCGCCCGTGCCATCAATGCCGGCGCCGAGGCCTGCCTCGGCAAGCCCCTGGACACCGGGCGCCTGCTGGAACTGGTGTTTGCCGCCACGCCGCTGCGGGCGGGAAACTGATCCCCGATCCGGCGCCGGCCACGAGGCGGGGCCGCAGGCGTGTCCGGGCGGGAAGGCGGAAACGAACGGCGATCCGCTGATCGTCTTCACGGAACAAGAACCATGGCGCCAGGCAAAGCGAGTCAACGTGGCCAGTGAACATCCCTATGCAAGCCGCAGCGAAACCGGTCCGGTGGCCGAGCACAATGAAGATCGCGTGCTCGCCCGGCCCGAACGGGGGCTGTGGGTGGTGGCCGACGGCATGGGCGGGCACGAGGCCGGCGAGATCGCCAGCGAGGTGGTCATCGAGGCCATCGAGGAGGCGGTGGCGGAAGGTCGCAGCCTGGCGGAGGCGGTGCAGTACAGCCACCATGCCATCAAGTACGCCGCGGAAAACGGTCGCGGGGCCGCCGGCATGGGGTCCACCGTGGTGGCCCTGCGCCTCCAGGGTCACGACTACGAACTCGCCTGGGTGGGAGACAGTCGGGCCTACCTGTGGGAACCCGAGGTGGACGGCGGTCGGCTGACCCAGCTCAGCCACGACCACTCCTTCGTGCAGCGCCTCGTGGACACGGGCAGCCTCACCGACGCCGAGGCCCGCGTGCATCCCCATCGCAACATCATTACCCAGAGCCTCGGCGCGGTGGACATCGACAAGGTGGACGTGGCCACCGCGCGGGGGCGCCTCTACCGTGGCCAGCATATTCTGCTCTGCAGCGACGGTCTCACCGACGTGCTCGACGATGCCGAACTGAGGGACTTCCTGCGCCACAGCACGGACATCCAGCGCCAGGTGGACGAACTGGTGGCGGAGGTGGTGCGCCGCGAGGGACGCGACAACGTTTCGGTGCAGGTGGTCAGCGCCGCGCCCGATGCGCCGCCGGCGGGGGAGGCCGGCGACAGCCCCTGGCAACGTCATCCCGCGCTGCTGGTGGCGGGCGGGATCCTGTTGCTGGCCGCCCTCGGGCTTGCCCTGCTGTGAACCACGCCTGTCCGGTCCCGATTGACGTATAATCCGGGGAGACACCGCGTCACCGGGCGCGGCCCAGGCATCCGCGGGATCCCCGATACCATGAAGACACCCGAACTGCTGGCCCCGGCCGGCACCCTGAAGAAACTGCGCTACGCACTGGCCTACGGCGCCGACGCCGTCTATGCCGGCATGCCGCGCTACAGCCTGCGCGTGCGCGAAAACGACTTCGCGCGCCTGCCGCAACTGGCCGAGGGGATCGCCGAGACCCGCCGCCAGGGGCGGCGCTTCTACCTGGCCTGCAACGTCCTGCCGCACAACACCAAGGTCCATACCTTCCTCGACGACATCGCGCCGGTGGTGGAACTGGGCCCTGACGCCCTCATCATGGCCGATCCCGGTCTCATCATGCTGGTGCGCGAACGCTGGCCCGAGTTGCCCGTGCATCTCTCGGTGCAGGCCAACACGGTGAACTTCGCCAGTGTGAAGTTCTGGCAGTCGCTGGGGCTATCGCGCATCATCCTCTCGCGCGAGCTGTCGCTGGACGAGGTGGCCGAGATCCGCCAGCAATGCCCCGACATGGAGCTGGAGGTCTTCGTGCACGGCGCCCTGTGTATCGCCTATTCCGGGCGTTGCCTGCTGTCGGGCTACTTCAATCACCGCGACGCCAACCAGGGCACCTGCACCAATTCCTGCCGCTGGAAATACGATCTCCATGACGGCGAAACCGACGCCGCCGGCGATGTGCGGCCGGCGGCCCTCGGCAGCGGCGCCCGGCACCCCGCCGCAGAACGCGTGTATTTCGTCGAGGAGGAAAAACGCCCCGGCGAACTCATGCCCATCGAGGAAGACGAGCACGGCACCTACATCATGAACTCGCGCGACCTGCGCGCCGTGCACCACGTGGCGCGGCTGGTGGAAATGGGCATCGACAGTCTCAAGATCGAGGGCCGCACCAAGTCACACTACTACGTCGCGCGTGTCGCCCAGGTGTATCGTCAGGCCATCGACGCCGCCGTGCGCGGCGAGCCCTTCGACCCGCGCCTCATGGACGCGCTGGAGGCCCTCTCCCACCGCGGTTACACCGACGGCTTTTTCGATCGCCATCCTGCCCACGCGTACCAGAACTACACCACCAACAGCACCGACGGCACGCAGCGGTTCGTGGGCGAGATCACCGGCTACGACGTGGAACATGGCCTGGCACGGGTAGCGGTGAAGAACCGTTTCGCCGTGGGCGACAGACTGGAGTTCATCAGCCCGCGGGGCAACCGGGTCTTCCGGCTCGGCGCGCTCTATGACGAGCAGGGCCGGCCCATGGACGTGGTCCCGGGCGGGGGTTATGTAGTGCAGATCCCGCTGCCGGCCGGGGTCGATGCCATGGCCGATGCCGCCATGGGCCTGCTGGCGCGTCTCGAGGGCGCAGGCGCGGGTGCCGCGGGCCAAACCCCGCCAGAGGTCCCCCTGTCCCGAGCAGGGAGTGCGGACTAAATACGTGTTCCGAATTCCACTACAGTTTACGACATCAGGCTCTCACCGGGGTGGTGTTTACGGACCGTCAGCCGCAGGGACGACGTGCAGGATGCACTAGTGTCGCGAGAGGGCAGGACGCCCGGAGCGACCGCGGCTGTCGAGCGTACAGGGACGTATGTACCGCGTGTCCGTAAACACCACCCCGGCGAGAGACGGGCAGATAGGGCAATCCGGTTATTCTCAGTTGATCGGGGATTCGGAACACGTATTTAGCTGTTTCGTAACCGATTGTTTATCAGGATATATTTCTCCTGTTTTACGGGAAGGGTGCTAGTACGCACGGGTCATTGGCGGGGGCCGCCCGTGGCGATAATGTAGCTCCCAGGCAAATCCGATGTCCTGGCGTGGTGCCCTGTCGTACTGCGTCAAGGGTGAACGCACGGGGATATACACATGGGGGTAAAGGCATGAAGTCCACCATGAGCACGACACTGATGGCCATCCTGCTGCTGGCCGCGCAATCGGCCCAGGCGCGGGTCATCTGGGACTGGGATTTCGTCAATCCCTTCAACGAAGTGGGCCAGCGCGCGACCGTAGTCATGAATGCCCGCATCACGGTGGATGCCCGTTCCACCGAGGCCTTTGCCTGGGATGGCGCAAGGGGCTGGGCCTATCTGAACAGCTGGCCGCTGTGGAAGGCCTACACCTTTTCCTTCGGCCCGGCCGGGGGGTTCAGCTTCTTCGACCAGTTCCGTGGCGTGACCATCGCGCCCGGTGAGAGCTTCGATTTCGTCTTTGGCGTGCTCAGCCCCAGGAACGGCCTGGCGCGCGTGGGCAGCTATACCTCCACCTACCAGGCGTTTTTCCTCAGTGGTCTGGGCCGTCGGCACAACCATTACTTCCAGGTGGACGTGCCCGAGCCCGCCGCCTGGGGCCTGCTGGCCGCCGGTCTGTTCATGGCGCCCATGATGCTTGCGGTGCGCCGCCGGCGGGCCGGTCGGGAACTCTCGTAAGGGAAAACCACCGGTTGCGCGCCTCCACGCGCTTGCGAAAGCGCCTGTCTCTCCCGTGCGGGGAGGCGGGTGTTTTTGTTTAACTCATTGAAATAAAGTGACTTTTCCCTTGTTCTCTCGAAGCGGAGCTAGTACCTCTGCGTGATTGCACGGAGCGGGTGATTGAGCTAGGTTTGGTAACAGGTTCGGAAACAGAGAAGCGCCGGGATCAATACCGGGCTCGAGGGGGAGAAAATGAAAATCCGAAGCATCACCGCGCTGCTGGCGGGACTGTTCCTGTTCGCCGCCGCGCACACGGCCCAGGCCGCCGTCATCTGGGACTGGGACTTCATCAATCCGGTGCAGACGGTGTCGCCGACGCAGACCGTCACCATGGCGGCGCGCATCACCAACGACGCGGCTTCCACCGGTAATCTTGTTTACCCGGCGACGACGACTTTCGCAGGCATAAATCCCGGGTCGGCGTATGGCGTGTACGACTTCTTTTTCGGCACCAATGGCGCTGACTTCTGGCCGCAACTCACATCAATGAACCTTGCCCCGGGAGAAAGCCTGGACTTCATCTTTGGGACGCTGGTTCCTGTGGGTGGACTGGTGGCACCGGGGACCTACCAGTTGACGGGGGGCTCCCTGTTCCTTGGTGATATTCTCGGCGGTCGTTCCGGCAAGACCTTCCAGGTCACCGTCGTCGGCGGCGTGCCGGTACCCGAACCCGCCACCTGGGCGCTGTTGCTCGTCGGCCTGCTGATGGTGCCCTTCCTGGTGCGCAAGCACCATCGCTAGAAGATGTACTGGCGGATGCACTGAGCGCCGCGTGCGCGGAACATAGCGGTTTACCCGCGTTCGTGGAGGCCCGTGCCGGGAGGCGCGGGCCTTTTCGTTTGGCCGTCTCCCGGCGCCCTGCTAGAATACGCGCCTTTCCCGTGGACGCCTTAAAGAGCTGATTTCCCATGACAATTCGTGCGCGTTTTGCTCCCAGTCCCACCGGCTACCTGCACATCGGCGGCGCCCGCACGGCGCTGTTCTCGTGGCTGTACGCGCGCCGTCACGGGGGCCGTTTCATCCTGCGCATCGAGGACACGGATCTCGAGCGCTCCACCGCCGAGTCGGTCAACGCCATCCTCGAGGGCATGACCTGGCTGGGACTGGAGTACGACGAGGGACCCTTCTACCAGACCGAGCGCTTTCCCCGCTATCGCGAGGTCATCCAGCAGTTGCTCGACAGCGGCCATGCCTATTACTGCTACTGCACGAAGGAAGAGCTGGAGGCCGAGCGCGAGGCGCAGATGGCGCGCAAGGAAAAGCCGCGCTACTCCGGCCTGTGCCGCACGCGCACCGAGCCCCGCGAGGGGGTGGCGCCGGTGGTGCGCTTCCGCAATCCGCCCGAGGGCAGCGTGGTGGTGGACGACCTGGTGCGCGGGCGCGTGGTGTTCGACAACGCCGAGCTCGATGATCTGATCATCCAGCGCAGCGACGGCACGCCCACCTACAATCTCACCGTGGTGGTGGACGACATGGACATGGCCATCAGCCATGTCATCCGCGGCGACGACCACCTCAACAACACGCCGCGCCAGATCAACATCCTGCGCGCCCTGGGCCAGGAGCCGCCGGTCTATGCCCACCTGCCCATGATCCTCGCCGAGGACGGCGCCAAGCTCTCCAAGCGCACCCACGGCGAGGCGGTGAGCGTCATCCAGTACCGCGAGAAGGGCTACCTGCCCGAGGCCCTGCTCAATTACCTGGTGCGCCTCGGCTGGTCCCACGGCGACCAGGAGGTCTTCACCGTGGACGAAATGGTGTCCCTGTTCGATCTCGCCGACGTTAACAAGTCCGCCTCCAGTATCAACCCGGGCAAGCTGGACTGGCTCAACCAGCAGCACATCATGCGCGCCAAGCCCGAGCACATCGCCCATCACCTGGGGTATTTCCTCGGCAAGCTGGACATCGATCCCACCACCGGACCCGATATCGTCGAGGTGGTGAAGGCGCAGCAGGAGCGCGCCAAGACCCTCGTGGAGATGGCCGAGGACAGCGCCTACTTCTACCGGGACTTCGATGCCTTCGACGAGAAGGCAGCGAAGAAACATCTGCGCCCGGCGGCGGAAGAGGCGCTGGTGCGCCTGCGCCATTTCCTCGCCGCCATCGAGGACTGGGAGCCGGACGCACTCTACGAGGTGGTACGGGAAGTGACCGAGGAACTGGACACCAAGATGGGCAAGGTGGCCCAGCCCCTGCGCGTGGCCATCTCGGGCAAGGCCGCCACGCCGAGCATCGATGTCACGCTCTACCTGGTGGGCCGCGAGGCCTGCCTGCGGCGCATCGATCGCGCGCTGGACTACATCGCAAGGCGCAAGGAAAACGCGTGATGGTGGAGCGGGGCGGCGTTATGGGCTCGGGTGTGAGTGCCGGCCGGCATTCTTCCACCGGCGGAAAAGCAAGCGGCCGGGGCAGGGTGGCCATGACACGCGGCGAACACATCCATGTGCGCTCGACCGCCGCAGCCGCTACGGGCATCCTGCCCTCTCGCGGCATTAGTACATCCATGTACGTCTCCCTGCGGCGGACGGTCATGTCCACCCGTCCCCGGCCACAATATGATTGCCGGAATGGTCTCCTGCGCATTTTAGTGAAGTCACATAGCCTCTACAGGAACCCGCGCCCATGATCGACAAGGCCGCACCGACCAACTTCATTCGCCAGATCATCGAGGCGGATCTCGCCGCCGGCAGGCACGGCGGCCGCGTGGCGACGCGCTTCCCGCCCGAGCCCAATGGCTACCTGCACATCGGCCACGCCAAGTCCATCGTGCTCAACTTCGGTATCGCCGAGGACTACCACGGCACCTGCAACCTGCGCTTCGACGATACCAACCCGCACAGGGAAAACGCCGAGTTCGTCGAGGCCATCCAGCGGGACGTGCGCTGGCTGGGTTATGACTGGGGCGAGCGCCTGTACTTTGCCTCGGACTACTTCGAGCAGCTCTATGACTTCGCCGTGGAACTCATCGACAAGGGCCTGGCCTTCGTCTGTGATCTCAGCGCCGAGGAGATCCGCGAACACCGCGGCACGCTCACCGAGCCGGGGCGGGAGAGTCCCTACCGCAACCGCAGTATCGCGGAAAACCGCGAGCTCTTCGCCCGCATGCGCGCCGGGGAATTCGAGGACGGCGCGCGCGTGTTGCGCGCCAGGATCGACATGGCCTCGCCCAACATCAACCTGCGCGACCCGACCCTCTACCGCATCCGCCACGGCGTGATCCACCACCAGACCGGCGAGGAGTGGTGCATCTATCCCATGTACGACTTCACCCATCCCATCTCCGACGCGCTGGAAGGCATTACCCACTCCCTGTGCACGCTGGAGTTCGAGGATCACCGCCCGCTGTACGACTGGGTACTGGACAACATCAGCATCAACTGCCACCCGCAGCAGATCGAATTCTCGCGCCTCAACCTCGAGTACACCGTGGTCAGCAAGCGCAAGCTGACGCAACTGGTGGAGGAGGGCCACGTGGAGGGCTGGGACGATCCGCGCATGCCCACCCTGGCCGGCATGCGCCGGCGCGGCTACACGCCGGCCTCCATCCGCGAGTTCTGCCGTCGCATCGGCGTGACCAAGTCCGAGGGCATGGTGGAGATGGGCGTGCTCGAAGACGCCCTGCGCCAGGACCTCAACGCCAATGCCGAGCGGCGCATGGCGGTGCTCCATCCCCTCAAGGTGGTCATCACCAACTACCCCGAGGAGCGGGTGGAGGAACTCACCGCCGCCAACCACCCCCAGGACGAGTCGCGCGGCACGCGTACCATCCCGTTCTGCCGCGAGATCTACATCGACGCCGCCGACTTCATGGAAGTGGCGCCCAACAAGAAGTTCAAGCGCCTCGTCGCCGGCGGCGAGGTGCGCTTGCGCAACAGCTACGTGATCCGTTGCGACGAGGTCATCAAGGATGCCGACGGCGAGCTCATCGAGCTGCGTTGCAGCTACGATCCCGATACCCTCGGCGCCAACCCCGAGGGGCGCAAGGTCAGGGGGGTCATCCACTGGGTCTCGGCGCGCCACGCCATCGAGGCCGAGGTGCGTCTCTACGACCGCCTGTTCCGCCACCCCACGCCCGATGCCGTCGGCGGCGACTTCCTCGAACAGCTCAACCCCGAGTCCGTACTGACCCTCACCGGCTGCCGCCTGGAGCCGGCACTGGCGGACACCGAGGCCGGCACGGTCTACCAGTTCGAGCGCGAGGGCTACTTCTGCCGCGACCCGCTCGACACCGCCGCGGGCCAGCCGGTATTCAACCGCACCGTGACCCTGCGCGACACCTGGGCAAAGATCGAGCAGCAACAGAAGGGAAGTTAAGTAACTGAAAATAAAGAAAAAATATGCCAAACGAGGCGAGACTGGCGGGAGTGCAAAAAACCTTCCCCGCCGGCCGCAAACGCTTGAACGGGCGGGGGCCATAGCGTAGAATTCCCGCCTCTTTCGGGGCTATAGCTCAGCTGGGAGAGCGCTTGCATGGCATGCAAGAGGTCGGCGGTTCGATCCCGCCTAGCTCCACCAGAACACGAAACCAGAAGGGGCGTCGCAGGAGCGCCCCTTCGTTTTGGGTGAACCATGTACCGAGCAGGACGCATCGCCATCCATGTCGGCATCGCCCTGGTCATCGCGGGCATGGTGTTGGGATTCGGCGCCATGTTCACTGATGCCGACAGCCTGGCGGTGAATCTCATCGGCCTGGTTCCCCTCGGCTTTGTGCTTCTGCTCGCCGGCGTCACCGTCACGCAACTGATGGGCGCCGGAGCAAAACGTCCTCCGGAAGAGGATTGAAGACAGTGTACTGTCCCCATCGTCTAGAGGCCTAGGACACCGCCCTTTCACGGCGGTAACAGGGGTTCGACTCCCCTTGGGGACGCCATAAAAA
>JALTLF010000173.1 GCA_027005735.1 Chromatiales bacterium
TCCAGCAGGGCCAGGTGCCACAGCTTGCTGCCCTGCAGGCGGGTGAAATGGGCCGGTGCCTCGGGGGCCGCCAGCAGCTTGTCCACACAGGCGCGCTGGTAGAGACCGCGCTCGCGGCAGGCGCGGGAGTCGAGGATGTCGCGCATGAAGTCGAGGAATTCCCCGCGCACGTGCTTCAGCGCCGGCATGGGGAAGTAGCCCTTGGGACGGTCGATGACCCCGGCAGGCAGCAGCGGGCGGGCGATGCTGCGCAGCACGTGTTTCCCCCCCGAGGCCAGTTTCAACTCCGGCGGCATGCGCGCGGCCAGTTCCACGAGGTGATGGTCGAGGAAAGGCACGCGCGCCTCCAGGCCCCAGGCCATGGTCATGTTGTCCACCCGCTTCACCGGGTCATCGACGATGAGCGTGGTGACATCGAAGCGCAGGACCTGATCGATGAATGCGTCCGCCCCCGGCCGCGTGAGCTGCTCGCGCACCAGTTGCGCGGTGGCATCCTCGCCGTGGTACTTCGGATCCACCGTCGCCAGGTACTCGTCGAAATCGCGGTCGAAATAGAACTGGCCGAAACGGCGCACGGGATCGGGCTCGTCGCAGTCGTGCATCTGCGGATACCAGAAGTAGCCGGCGAAGACCTCGTCGGCCCCCTGGCCGCTCTGCACCACCTTGACGTGCTTTGCGACCTGTTCGGATAGCAGGTAGAAGGCCACCGCGTCCTGCCCCACCATGGGCTCGGCCATGGCGGCCACCGCCTCGGGCAGGCGCGCCAGCACTTCGCTGTTGGGGATGTGGATCTTCTCGTGGCGCGTGCCGTAACGCGCCACCACCTGGTCTGAATAGATGAACTCGCTGCCGGCTTCCTCGCCGATGTCCTCGAAACCGATGGAGAAGGTACGCAGGTCCCGCACCCCGGCCTCGGCCAGCAGGGCCACCAGCAGGCTGGAGTCCAGGCCCCCGGAGAGCAGCACGCCCACCGGCACGTCGGCCACGTCGAGGCGCTTGCGCACCGCCTCGCGCAGGGCGTCGTGAATGTCCTCCGTCCACTCCGCCTCGCTGCGCGGCTCGGGCGGGCGGGTGGCATCGAGGTCCCAGTAGCGTTCGCTGCGCGTGTCGCCGTCGGCCGAGATCACCATCCAGTGGGCCGGCGCCAGCTTGCGGATACCTTTTAATATAGTGCTGGGCGCGGGGATCACCGCATGCAGGGTGAGCTGGTGTTGCAGGCCCACGGGATCGATGGCGGTATCCACGCCGCCGGCGGCCAGCAGGGCCTGGGTGTTGGAGGCAAAGCGCAGGCGCGCATCGTTGCGGGCGTAATACAGCGGCTTGATACCCATGCGATCACGGGCAAGGTAGAGCTCCCGGCGGCGCGTGTCCCAGATGGCGAAGGCGAACATGCCGTGCAGGCGCTCCACGCAGGCACGGCCCCACTTGTGGTAGGCCTTGAGGATGACCTCGGTATCGCCCTCGCTGAAGAAGGTATAGCCCTCCTCCATCAACTGCGCGCGCAACTCGGGGTAGTTGTAGATGGCGCCGTTGAAGGCGATCACCAGCCCCAGTTCCCTGTCCACCATGGGCTGGTTGGAGCGCTCGCTGAGATCGATGATGGACAGGCGGCGGTGACCGAAGCGCACCGCGCCCTCGCCCCACTGCCCCTCGGCATCGGGACCCCGACGCGCCAGTTTTTCGTTCATGCGCGCAATGGTCGCCGGCTCGGGCCGGCCGCCATCGAAACGCAATTCACCACAGATGCCGCACATAAGATCAGTGACAGGTAGCGAGGAGCGAGTGGCGAGGGAAACTTCGGGTGTCGCTCTGCGGGGTAAACCGGTTCTGTTTCAAATTTTCTCCCGGGCTTTGAAAAGCATTTCTTCGTTTTAATCTGTGAAACAGATTCGGCGAACAAGCAATTTCGCCATATCACAGGCTATACCGGAACTCGATACATTCCGACTTCTCGGTAGGAGCGCCGCCCCGGCGCGATTCTTTACAGGCGGGCAGATTCTATCGCGCCGGGGGCGGCGCTCCTACAATTTCTCGCCCTCGCTACTCGCTACCGGTTTTACCCCATCCCCCGCCACCGGGGGTTTCGATGGTCAGGCGATCACCGGCCTCCACGGCGAAATGGACCTTGGGCGGCAGTTCCTCTCCATTGAGCAGGTTGCGGCCCGGCGCGCCGTCGCCGCCGCCGGCCAGTCCCCACGGCGCATGGTAACGCCGCTCGGTGAGCAGGGTCGCGCGCGCCGGGTGCAGAAACTCGAATTCCCGCACCAGGCCATCGCCGCCGCGCCGCCGTCCGCGCCCGCCGGAGCCGTCGCGCACGGCGTAGCGCGTCACGCGCAGGGGATAGCGTGACTCCAGCACTTCGATGGGCGTGTTGAGGGTGTTGGTCATGTGCGTCTGCACCGCATCGAGACCGCCACCGCGGGGGCCGGCGCCCATGCCGCCTCCCATGGTCTCGTAGTAGTCCCAGGCGCCGCCGTCGTATTCGCCCCCCATGGCGAGGTTGTTCATGCTGCCGTGACTCGCCGCCGGGATGTCGTCCGGCAGGGCCTGCGCGAGCGCGCCCATGACCACGTCCACCACGCGCGTGCTGGTCTCCACGTTGCCCGCCGCCACTGCCGCGGGACGGCGCGCGTTGAGCAGGGAGCCTGCCGGCGCGCTGAGGCGAATGGGCCGGAAACTGCCGGCGCAGGCGGGGGTGTGCGCCGGCATGAGGCAGCGGAAGACGTAGAAGACCCCGGCGGCGGCCACCGACAGGGGGCAGTTGATGTTGCCGGGGACCTGCGCCGCGGTGCCGCTGAAGTCGGCATGGATCCGTCCTCCGTCCACCTGCAGGCGCACGCGAATGGGAATGTCGCGCTTCCCCGCGCCGTCGTCGTCCATGCGATCCTCGAACGAATAGCTTCCATCGGGAATACGGTCCAGGGCCGAGGCCGCGAGACGCTCGGCATAGTCGTTGAGTTGGTCGAGGGCGGCAAGAAAGGCCGCCGCCCCCTGGCGGCGGATGAGTTCACCGAGACGGGCGGCGCCCACGCGGTTGGCGCTGATCTGCGCGGCGAAGTCGCCGCGCCCGTCGGCGGGATTGCGCGTGGCGGCCAGGATGCCGTCGAGGATCGTCGCGTCGATGCGCCCGCCACGCAGCAGCCGGGTCGGCGGGATCACCAGGCCTTCTTCTTCCAGCGAACGGGACACCGGCATGGAGCCGGGGCTCTCGGCGCCGATGTCGGCGTGGTGGGCGCGATTGGCGACGAAGGCCAGCAGGCGACCGTCGATGAACACCGGGGCGATGAGGGTCACGTCGGGAAGATGCGTGCCGCCGAGGAAGGGATCGTTGACGATGAGCATGTCGCCATCACGCCAGTCCACGTCGGCGACGATATCGGCCATGGCATAGGCCATGCTGCCGAGGTGCACGGGAATATGGGCCGCCTGGGCGCACAACTGGCCCGCGGCGTCGAAGACCGCGCAGGAGAAGTCCAGCCGATCACGGATGTTCGGCGAAAAGGCGGTGCGTTGCAGCACCGCGCCCATCTCGTCGCACACGGCGCTGATGCGGCTGGCGAAGATACTCAGTTCGACGGGATTCATGCGGGATGGCCGGTCAAGTTGGCGTGGTTCCTGAAAGGAGGCCAGTATAACACGCGTATTTTCCTGATTATTCAGGGGTTAATGGCCGGGATTCTGGCGCCCCCGGGTCGATCCGGGGTGCACAATTCCCAGTAGCGTAGTAAACTACCGCCCCATCGAATTGACCAAAACCAACTACAACCATCGTTTGGGGAGAACACACCATGAACCCGTTGAAATCCGTCACCGGTACCATCGTCACCGGCATCATCCTGGCGATCATCGCCGGACTGCTGCTCAAGGGCGTCATTCATAGCGATGTGCGTGAATGGACCATCTGGTTCCACGTGGTCGTGGGCATCATCTGGATCGGCCTGCTGTACTACTTCAACTTCGTGCAGGTGCCCTCGGTGGCACAGGCCCTGGCCGACTCCGACGGCCCCGGACCGGCGGCCATCAACAAGTATGTCGCCCCGCGCGCCCTGCTGTGGTTCCGCTGGGCCGCCCTGCTGACCTGGCTGTCCGGCGCCGCCGCGCTGTGGAAGTACGGCATTCTCGCCGACGCCTTCATGCTCAAGGGCGGCGCGGCCGTCATCGGCACCGGCGCCTGGCTGGGCACCATCATGCTGTTCAACGTGTGGGTGCTCATCTGGCCCAACCAGAAGAAGATCCTCGGTCTCGACGGCCAGGAGCACAGCCCGGAAGCCATTGGCAAGGCCAAGACCATTGCCCTGATGGCCTCGCGCACCAACACCGCGCTGTCCATCCCCATGCTGCTCGCCATGACGGCCAGCACCTACCACAACGGCGGTCTGATCTTCTAAACCGGCCCCGAAGGCCCGTTTTTCGGGCCTGTTGCGACGAAACCCGGCCCCGGCCGGGTTTCGTTTTTTCCACCCCGGCATTTGCCCGCGCCGCCGCGGCGTACTAGAATCACCGGTTTCCCGGCAGCCGATGGGCTGCTTTTTTGGTTTCTGGACAACGGGTATTTGTGACGCGAGCATGACGGACCACCTGATGAACACCTACGCCCGGCAGCCGGTCAGCTTCACCCATGGGGAGGGGGCCTGGCTGTGGGACAGCGAGGGCAGGCGCTACCTCGACGCACTCTCCGGCATCGCCGTGTGCGGGCTGGGGCACGCCCACCCGGCGGTGGCCGAGGCGATATGCGAGCAGGCAGGCAGGCTGCTGCACACCTCCAACCTCTACGGCATCGAGTGGCAGGCGCGCCTTGCCGACAGGCTGTGTGCCCTCTCCGGCATGGATCGCGCCTTCTTCTCCAACTCCGGCGCCGAGGCCAACGAGGCGGCCATCAAGATCGCCCGCCTCTACGGCCATGCGCGGGGTATCAATGCCCCCAACATCATCGTCATGCAGGGCAGCTTTCACGGCCGCACCATGGCCACCCTCAGCGCCACCGGCAACCGCAAGGTCCAGGCGGGTTTCGAACCGCTGGTGCAGGGTTTCGTGCGCGCGCCCTACAACGACCTCGATGCCGTGCGCGCCATCGCCGCCAACGATCCCGGCGTGGTCGCCGTACTGGTCGAACCGGTACAGGGCGAAGGCGGCATCGTCATCCCCGATGCGGACTACCTCGACGGCCTGCGCGCCATCTGCGACGACAACGACTGGCTGCTGATGCTCGACGAGATCCAGACCGGCATGGGCCGCAGCGGCAGGTGGTTCGCCTTCCAGCACAACGACATCCGCCCCGACGTCATGACCCTGGCCAAGGCACTGGGCAACGGCGTGCCCATCGGCGCCTGTCTCGCCCGCGGCCGGGCGGCCGAGGTGCTGACGCCGGGCACCCACGGCTCCACCTTCGGCGGCAACCCGCTGGCCTGCCGCGCGGCCCTCGCAGTCACGGACACCATCGAGCGGGACGGACTGGTGGAGAAGGCCGCCGACCTGGGCGAGTTCATGCAGACCGCGCTGGGACGGCGCCTGGCCGATCTGGAAGGCGTCAGGGAAGTGCGCGGCATGGGCCTGCTGCTGGCGGTGGAACTGGATCGCCCCTGTACCGAACTGGTGGCGCGCGCCCTCAATGCCGGCCTGTTGATCAACGTCACCGCCGAATCCGTGGTGCGCCTGCTGCCACCCCTGGTCATCGATCAGCAGCAGGCCGAGACCATCGTCGCCGGCGTGGCCGATCTCATCGAGGCCTTCCTGCAGTCCGACGCATGAGGAGGACACCGACATGTCTGTTCAGCACTTCCTGACCCTGCTTGACCTGGATGCCGCCGCACTGGCGAAGATCATCGCGCGCGCCGGTGAGCTCAAGAAAATGCAGCAGCGTGGGGAGATCTACGAACCCCTCAAGAACCGCGTCCTCGGCATGGTCTTCGAGAAATCCTCCACGCGTACCCGCGTCTCCTTCGAGACCGGCATGATCCAGTTCGGCGGCAACGCCATCTTTCTCTCGCCGCGCGACACGCAGCTCGGCCGGGGCGAACTCATCGAGGACAGCGCCCGGGTGCTGTCGCGCATGCTCGATGTCATCATGATCCGCACCTTCGAACACGAGAAGGCCGAGCTGTTCGCCGAATACTCCCAGGTACCCGTGATCAACGGTCTTACCGACATGTACCACCCCTGCCAGTTGCTTGCCGACGTGCAGACCTGGGTGGAGCACCGTGGCGACATCAAGGGACGCACGGTGTGCTACATCGGCGACGGCAACAACATGTGCCATTCCTATATCAATGCCGCGCGCCAGTTTGACTTCAAGCTGCGCGTGGCCACGCCGAAGGGCTATGAACCGGATACCGACATCCTCGCTGCCGCGGGTGATCGCGTCGTGCTCACGGATGATCCCTTCGCCGCCGCCGAGGGCGCCGACCTGGTCTCCACCGACGTCTGGGCCAGCATGGGCCAGGAGGAAGAACAGGTGCAGCGCATCCAGGACTTCAAGGGCTTCTGCGTGACGCGCGAACTCATGGCATTGGCCGACCGGGATGCCCTGTTCATGCACTGCCTGCCGGCCCACCGTGGCGAGGAAGTGGAGGCCGAGGTCATCGACGGGCCACAAAGCGTGGTCTGGGACGAGGCCGAAAACCGCCTGCATGCCCAGAAGGCGCTGCTGGAATTCCTGCTCACCTGAGCCCCGCCCGCGCGCCGGCGTCATATCCACGGCCCGGACCCGCGTGGTTTCTTTCCCCCGGCAGGGGTGCTATATATAGGTTCATGCGCCCCATCCTCGCCTGCCTCGCCCTCCTCCTCCTGCTCAGCACCACTGCTGCCGGACCGCTGGAGGACGGCGCGCGCCTCTACAAGCAGGGCGACTATCAGGGTGCCTGGCGCCTGTGGAAGCCCCTCGCCGATGCCGGCAATGCCGACGCCCAGTACAATCTCGCGCTGCTGCTGATGAACGGCGAGGGGGTGGAGAAGAACGACCGCGAGGCCCTGTTCCTGTTCCTCGACGCCGCCCGCCAGGGCCATGCCGAGGCCCAGTACAATGCCGGCTACATGTTCGCCGCCGGGCGCGGCATCACCCGCTCCTACGTGGATGCGAAACTGTGGTGGGAACGCGCCGCCGCCCAGGGCGTGGTGGCGGCCAAGTACAACCTTGGCGTGCTGTACGCCTTCGGACGCGGAGTGGGCGTGGACAACGAGAAGGCCCTGCGCCTGTGGCGCGAGGCGGCGCAGGCCGGCTACGAAGAAGCCCGCCGCGCCATGGCCATCGCCTACGAAAACGGCTGGTTCGGGCTGAAAAAGGATCCGAAAAAGGCGAAGCAGTGGCGCCAGACGCTGTCCGACTAAACCCCGGTAGTTAGAAAAAAGACGGGAAGGCCAATGGCCTTCCCGCTGGAGAACAACGTATCCCTGTCGGCGGACATCCCTGTCCGACACTCGCTTCTTTTTCTACACGACCTCCCATCCGTGAATCAGAACTTGAAGATCAATCCCAGGGAAATAGCGGAAGGACTACCGCCATTGACGGTCTTCACTTCGTCACCGTGCCCGCCATCGACACCCTGGAAGGCCGCATTGGCATCGTTGTCGGTGGCGCCGTAAGCGATATACCACTGGGTCTTCTTGTTGAGCTTCTTGAAGTAGCCGGCGCTGATACGGGTTGCCCCCGTAGCAGTGGTTCCTTCGGCGTCGCCTACGCTCAGGTACTGCAGGCGCACATCGGCCCCCTTACCCACCTTGAATACCGCATTAGCACCAATTACATCACGCGTCCATTGAGCATTGGTGCTAGAATCAATAGTCTCATAGATGAGACCGACTTTGGCGCTACCGAACTTGTATTTGGCGGCTAACCGGTAGGCATCCACGTTACCAGCCTTGCTATGGCCAGTCCATGTCTCGTACGCGGCGGCCAGCCACAAATTTCCTGACTTGTAGAACAGGGCTGCCCCGGTCATGTCGATGTCATTGTTGTCCACCGTACCTGAGCTGGTTTCAGGATCGACGGCGTACATGAGCTGGAATTCCAGCCCTCCCTCCTTACGCTGGTACATAACCATGTTACGAGCACGTTCGTTCAGCTGGTTGCCGTCGCTATAACTGGCGCCGAGTACGGCACGGCGCTCACCCACGCTGTCACCGAAGACACCCCAGCGGGAGGCAACGGTTTTGAACGGTGTATCTCGATGACCGGCAGTCAGGGAACCCCAGCCGCCCTGGATACCACCCCAGACGTCACGACCGGCAAGGTTAGCACCCGTTTCATCAAAATTGACCAGCGACTCGATCTTGTAAACCACAGACAACGAATCATCCACCGGGATCACACCCTTGAAACCCAGGCGTGAGGAGTTGCTGGAGATGGACAGACCGTCGTTGGTAACATTGGGAACGTCACGATCCGAGTTGTCGATGGAAAGATGCACCTTGCCGTAGATATTCAGTTTCTTGCCAACCACCTCTACGGCGTTGGCGTTGGAGACGGGTAAAGCCAGCGCCGCGAGAACGGCGGTGGCAACGAGTTTCTTTTTCATGGTTCCTCCCGGAATGATCACTACGAATGGCGCCACAGGGAAACTGTGAACGCCTGCGCAGTTTGTCGGGAGAATATGAAAGCCGGGTTACGTCAGGGTGACGCGTGCATGAAAGTTGGGGGGCTTGCCCACAGCCTGTTGCGGGTTTACAACGCGAGCCGGGTATTCCTGCAATCCGGGGCAGCGGCGCCCTGATCACCAGGCGGGCGCAAACCCCGGCGGGACGCGCTGTTCCTATTTGTCGTCGCGGCGCTTTTTCGCGAATTCGCGGGCTTCCTTTTCCACCTGCTCAAGACTGGTGTGACGTACATCCTTGCCCTGCACCAGGTAGATAACATACTCGCAGATGTTACGCGCGCGGTCCCCGATGCGTTCCAGCGCCCGCGCCGACCACATGACCTCGAGGATATGGGGGATGGAACGCGGATCCTCCATCATATACGTGATCAGCTCGCGCAGGATGCCTTCGTATTCCTTGTCCGCCTTGCGATCGGCGCGCGCCACCTTGATAGCTGCTTCGGTATCCATACGCGCAAAGGCATCGAGGGCACCATGCAACATCTTGCTGACATGGGAACCGAGATGACTGATGCCGCTCAGGTACTTGCCGGCGTTCTCGGCCTCGCTGAACTTGAGCGCCATGCGTCCGATGCGCTCGGCCTCGTCGCCGATGCGCTCCAGATCGGTAATGGTCTTGATCACGGCGATAACCAGGCGCAGGTCACTGGCGGCGGGCTGGCGACGCGCGAGGATCTGGGTGCATTCCTCGTCAATAGTTACTTCCATGGCATTAACGCGATAGTCGTTGGTTACCACCACTTCCGCCAGGGTCGTGTCGCTCTCGGTCAGCGCCTGCAGTGCATCGTTGAGTTGCTGCTCCACGAGGCCACCCATGGCCATAACGCGATTGCGGATATCCTCGAGCTCGGCATTGAACTGCCTCGAGATATGCTGGTTGAGATGCAGGTTGTCCATCCTCGGTTCCTCGCTCACTGTGACTTCGGCCTTAGCCGTAGCGACCGGTTATGTAGTCCTCGGTCTTCTTCTCACTCGGATTGGTAAACAGGGAGTTGGTATCCGCGTACTCCACCAGTTCACCCAGGTACATGAAAGCGGTATAGTCCGATACGCGCGCCGCCTGCTGCATGTTGTGGGTCACGATAACGACCGTGAAACGGTCTTTCAAATCGTTGATCAGTTCTTCGATCTTCAGCGTTGAAATCGGGTCCAGCGCCGAGGCGGGTTCGTCCAGCAACAGGACTTCGGGCTCGGTGGCGATGGCGCGAGCGATCACCAGGCGTTGCTGCTGGCCGCCGGACAGGCCCAGGGCGTTGTCCTCGAGACGGTCCTTGACCTCGTCCCAGATGGCCGCGCCGCGCAGGGCCTTTTCCACCACCTCGGTGAGGGTGCGGCGATCCTTGACGCCGCGCAGACGCAGTCCGTAGGCGACATTCTCGAAAATGCTCTTGGGGAAGGGGTTGGGTTTCTGGAATACCATGCCCACGCGACGGCGCAGCTCGGCAACATTGACGGACTTGTCGTAGATGTCCTTGCCGTCGAGGGTGATGCTTCCTTCGACGCGGCAATTGTCCACCAGGTCGTTCATGCGATTGAAACAACGCAGCAGGGTGGACTTGCCGCAACCACTGGGCCCGATGAAGGCCGTTACGCGGTTGCGGGGGATCTGCATGGAGATACTCTTGAGCGCGTGGTTATCGCCGTAGTAGAGATCGAGCTTGTTGACCTCCAGCGCGATGTCTTCGTCATCAAGGCTGAGGTCCCCACCGGTACGATCGAGCGCGCCGATCTCGACACCGTGGGTGAGGGGGACCTGTTCGCTCATGCCGTTGGTTTCCGTTTCTGTACGAGTGTCTTCTGACTGTAACATATCAGTTCTCCAGGGCGCGATATTTCTCACGCAAACGGTTGCGTACTCCGATAGCGACCAGGTTGAGGGCGACGATGACCAGCACCAGCAACAGGGAAGTGGCATACACCAGCGGCCGCGCCGCCTCGACGTTGGGGCTCTGGAAGCCGACGTCATAGATATGGAACCCCAGGTGCATGAACTTGCGGTCGAGGTGTATGAAGGGTGAATTGCCGTCCACGGGAAGCGAGGGTGCGAGCTTGACCACGCCCACCAGCATCAACGGCGCCACCTCCCCCGCCGCACGGGCGATGGCAAGGATCATGCCGGTCATGATGGCCGGACTGGCCATGGGTATCACCGTGCGCCACAGGGTCTCGAACTTGGTCGCGCCTAACGCCAGGCTGCCCTCGCGGATCGACTTCGGAATGCGCGACAGGCCCTCCTCGGTGGCGACGATGACCACCGGCAGGGTGAGAATGGCCAGCGTCAGGGAGGCCCACATGAGCCCCGGGGTGCCGTAGGTAGGCGCCGGCAGGGCTTCCTCGTAGAAGGTCTCGTCAATCCAGCCACCGAGGAAATAGACGAAGAAACCCAGACCGAACACGCCGTAGACGATGGACGGCACGCCGGCGAGGTTGTTCACCGCGATGCGGATGAGGCGCGTCAGGGGCCCCTGGCGGGCGTATTCGCGCAGGTAGACCGCCGCGATTACACCCAGCGGCGTGACCAGGATGGCCATGATCAGGACCATCATGACGGTGCCGAAGATCGCGGGAAACACGCCGCCCTCGGTATTGGCCTCGCGGGGATCCTCGGAGACGAAGTGCCAGATATTGGCCAGGTAGGTACCGATCTTCTCCATCGTGCCCATGGCGTTGGGGCGCGTCACGTCAACGACCTTCGCCAGCGGCAGTTCCACCTCGCGACCAGTCTGGATTTTCACCACGATGCTCGCCCTCGCCAGCTCGCGGTTGAGTGACGCCAGTTCCTCGCGCAGGACCTCGTATTCTTGTTGCAACTCGGCGCGGGCTGCATCCAGCTCGGCAAGATGCTCCGGCGTCAGCTCGTTATCCAGCTCGTAACGACGCTGTTGCAGGCGCAGTTGCTCGAGACGATAGTTAACGGAGCCGATCTGCCCCTTCTCGATGTCCTCGATGCGCGCGGACAGTTCCTGTGCCTTCTCCAGGTGCGGCTGCAGGGCGATCCAGGCATCCTCGCCGCTCTCGATGACCTTGCCGTCTTCCTTCACCGCGACCAGGTAACCGTAGAAATTGCCCCATTCCTTGCGTTCGACACGAATGAGTTCCTTCGGAAACGTGAATTCCTCGAGCCCCACCGCCACCGCGACCTTGAAATCCGACCCGTATATATCACGGTTGCCAACCTTGATGAGGTAGCGGGTAACGAAATCGAGATCGGGCGGCAACTGGACACCGTTTTCCTTTAGCTGTACCGCCGAGACACGCTCGTTCTCCCAGATCTCGCCAATCAACTTGCCGCGCGTGCCGTCGCGCTCGGTGTACCAGGTTTCGACGATATCGCTGGGCCAGAAATAACCCAGGCCACGCACGGCGATGAGCCCCAGCAGGCCGAAGACCATGAGCAGGCTCATGCTCACCGCGGCGGCATTCAGCCAGATCCACGGCGTGCCGCTCTTGAACCAGGTACGGATGTTGCTCATGGTCGAAACCCTACAGGCTGCTGTAGCGGCGGCGCAGGCGCTGGCGCACCACTTCACCGGCGGTATTGAACAGGAAGGTAAAGGCGAACAGCACCAGCGCGGCAAGGAATAGCACGCGGTAGTGCGTGCTGGCCACCTCGGCCTCAGGCATCTCCACGGCGATGTTGGCCGACAGGGTACGCATGCCCTGGAAGATGCTGAAGTCCATCACCGGCGTATTGCCGGTGGCCATGAGCACGATCATGGTTTCGCCCACGGCGCGGCCGAAACCGATCATGATGGCCGAGAAGATCCCCGGGCTGGCGGTCAGCAGGACCACGCGCATCATGGTCTGCCACGGGGTCGCGCCCAGCGCCAGCGAGCCGTTGATGAGGTGCTTGGGCACCGCGAACAGGGCGTCCTCGGCAATGGAGAAAATGGTCGGAATAACGGCAAAACCCATTGCCAGGCCGACGACGATGGAATTGCGCTGGTCGAAGGGGATCCCCATCTCGTTGGTCAACCACAGGCGCATGTCGCCGCCGAAGAACGTGGTCTCAATGACGGGATTGAGCAACATGCCCAGCCAGACCAGCAGGGCGATGACCGGGATCAGCAGGGCGCCTTCCCAGCCGTCGGGCACGCGATGACGCACGCCGTCGGGCAGGCGGTGCCAGACCCAGGCCGCGAGGATGACGCCGAAGGGCATGACCACGGCCAGCGCGAAGACCGTCGGCAGGTATTTCTCCACGAAGGGCGCGAGCCACAGGCCGGCGAGAAAACCGAGGATGACGGTGGGCAGGGCCTCCATGATCTCGATACTGGGTTTCACCACCCGGCGCATGCGCGGCGCCATGAATTGCGAGGTGAAGATCGCCCCCATAATGGCCAGCGGGATGGCCAGCAGCATGGCGTAGAAGGCCGCCTTCAACGTGCCGAAGGAAATCGGCACCAGACTCAACTTGGGCTCGAAGTCGCTGGTGGCCGCGGAGGACTGCCACTGGTAGCTGGGTTCGGGATAACTTTCGTACCACACCTTGCCCCACAGCGCCGACCAGGAGATCTCGGGGTGTTGGTTGTCCACGCCGATAAAGCGCATTTGCCCGGCCTCGTCTTCCACCAGCAGGGCATTGGCGCGGGGGCCGAAGGCCACGTGTCGGATCGCCCCCGACAGCACGGCCTCCTGCAGAAGGGTGCGGTGGGCGGTGGTGTGGTAGATCCCCAGGTTGCCTTCCACGTCGGTGGCGGCGAAACCCTTGCGGTGATGCTCCGGCCGGATGGCGGCGATCGCCGCCGGCAGGGGATCGAACTCGCGGATGCGGGTCATCACCGGCGGCCCGCCGTCGCGGGGCACCGCCGACCACTGCACCAGGCGGCCGTCGCCGTGGCCCACCAGCAGCGAGATCCCGCCCATGAGGGACTCGAAGGCGGTCACGCCGGCCTCGTCCCGCCCCACCAGCGGCAGCTGTTGCAGCAGGGAGGCCGATTCCGGATCGTTGATGTCGTAGTAGAAGAGGACGTTGTCCTCGGTGACGGCGTAGAGCTCCTGCTGGTCCTGGTCGATGCGCAGGAAACGGGTGGGACGCGGCGGGCCGTCGAGAAACTCCTCGCTGCGGGTGAAGCTCATTTCCTCGCCGAGGAAGGATTCCTCCTTCATATAGGTCACCAGGATCAGGCGCTGATCCTGGAGGGGCGCCGCCAGCGACAGGCGTTCCTCCCCGGACTGCACCGCCAGCACCGTCACCGGCTTGCCGAAGGGATCCACGTCCACCGGCGCCTCGCCCAGCGGGTATTCCACCACCGGCGTGATCACCCGCCCCCCTTCCGGCGGATAACTCACCTCGTACTTGTGGTGCACTACCAGTGCGGTACCGTCCGAGAGGCCGAAGGCAAGGATGGCGCGGTCGGCCTGGCCGCGGGCGAAACCGGTGATGGTCTGGCCAGGCTTGAGGGGCAGGTGATGGGTGTTGATGAGCTTGCCGTCGTGGGTGGAAAAAAACACCAGTTCGCCACGCTCGGTGACGCGCAGGCCCACCTCGGCCTGTTCCTCCATGGCCAGGCGCAGGGTACGTCCCTGGTCGGCGGCGGGGCTGCCGTAGTCGGCCACAGGCTGCAGTTCCGCGCCACGGAACATGGGCATGACCACCCACAGGAGATAGAAGAAGATCAGCGTAATGATGATGATGACGCTGATACCGCCGAAGCCCACCGCATGGCGCATGAA
>JALTLF010000174.1:0-2500 GCA_027005735.1 Chromatiales bacterium
TAAAATAGCAGGACACTGCCCCTGAATTACTCAGCAAGCAAGAAAAAACCCTCGACACTTGCGTATCGAGGGTTTCGTAATTAAAGCCTGGCAGTGTCCTACTTTCACATGGGGAGACCCCACACTATCATCGGCGCTGAGCAGTTTCACTTCCGAGTTCGGGATGGGATCGGGTGGTTCCCACTCGCTATTGCCGCCAGGCAAACTTGTTGGAAGAAGGGATCGGCGTCAATTGTTCTCCGATCCCTTTTTCCTGATTCAGAGAGTCAGTTCAGGTTGGGATTGCAGCTCATCTAGAGCGTATGTTGTCAGCAATCGAGATTTCGACCAAACCATTTGGGTGTTATATGGTCAAGCCTCACGGGCAATTAGTACTGGTTAGCTTCATGCATTACTGCACTTCCACACCCAGCCTATCAACCTTGTAGTCTTCAAGGGCCCTTCAGGGACATCAAGTGTCCAGTGAGATCTCATCTTGAGGGGGGCTTCCCGCTTAGATGCTTTCAGCGGTTATCCCTTCCGTTCATAGCTACCCGGCAATGCCACTGGCGTGACAACCGGAACACCAGGGGAACGTCCACTCCGGTCCTCTCGTACTAGGAGCAGCTCCTCTCAAATCTCAAACGCCTATGGCAGATAGGGACCGAACTGTCTCACGACGTTCTAAACCCAGCTCGCGTACCACTTTAAATGGCGAACAGCCATACCCTTGGGACCGGCTACAGCCCCAGGATGTGATGAGCCGACATCGAGGTGCCAAACTCCGCCGTCGATGTGAACTCTTGGGCGGAATCAGCCTGTTATCCCCGGAGTACCTTTTATCCGTTGAGCGATGGCCCTTCCACGAAGCGCCACCGGATCACTAAGACCAACTTTCGTTCCTGTTCGACATGTCTGTCTCACAGTCAAGCACCCTTATGCCTTTGCACTCAATGCGCGATGTCCGACCGCGCTGAGGGTACCTTCGTGCTCCTCCGTTACTCTTTGGGAGGAGACCGCCCCAGTCAAACTACCCACCACACACTGTCCCTAACCCGGATAACGGGTCGAGGTTAGAACCTCAAACATACCAGGCTGGTATTTCAAGGACGGCTCCACCACAACTGGCGTCATGGTTTCAAAGCCTCCCAGCTATCCTACACAAGTAGGCTCAAAGTTCAGTGTGAAGCTATAGTAAAGGTTCACGGGGTCTTTCCGTCTAGCCACAGGTACACTGCATCTTAACAGCGATTTCAATTTCACTGAGTCTCGGGTGGAGACAGCGTGGCCATCGTTACGCCATTCGTGCAGGTCGGAACTTACCCGACAAGGAATTTCGCTCAAGGTCTTAATTTGGTATTTGTGAATACCAAATCGAGCAACTCATAAAGCTCGCGAATAAAAAGTTGCTCCTGCATGTCGCCATGCAGATGGGACTATATCTTCAACCTGGCATTAACCTAAGTTGTCTGGCGTGTAGTCTCTGAGGATTGTTCCGCTTCAAAGATCCGAACAATGTCGTCATCGGAGTACTTGCGTCTTCCGGCTCCGCCATCGTTCATCTCCCTGCGAATCGACAGAATTTTTTCTATCCCTTCTCTCGTTAGATGCGCCTTGCTTTCTATTAACTTGCAAAGTTGCTTGAACTTCGAAAAGTCGCGCTTCTTTTTAGCTGATAGAAAACCAAAGCGTTGAAAAAAAGGAATTACATTCTGTCGAATCGCATTGAAGTTGTTTACCTCGAAATACCAAACCCCATCCGAACGCTCCCTCAAGGTTCCACAGCCCAGGTGTTTCTTGAACAAAGCCAAGATAACCCTGTCTTTCTGTGAAACATTGAAACACAAGGAGATTTTCCACGGCTGTGAATAATCTTTGCGTTTTCGAAATGAGATATTAAAGCTGCCTTCACCATCGGCAAAACCTGCAAGGTAATAGCCGATGTGTTCGGGTACTTTTTTGGCATTAAAGGACATACTAACTTCTCGGAACTCTTTCCTGCTGATTGTCCGCACCTGAAGGATTGTTACTGCCACCCGCTGTGGCGAGTACCTCCAGGATACACCGGATATCCCAGCATATAGCCAGATTTTACTAAGGCAACGAATTCACCTTAGGACCGTTCATGATGTTAACAATAATCAATTCATACTTTGCTTCAGATTGACTATTGCGGATTAAAGTCAGACTTCAATCCCTCTATGTCGCCATAGAGATCGGACTATATCATTCGTATTTAAACCGACGGCATTTCGATGATGGTTTAATACGACCTGGCGTGTAGTCTCTGAGGATTCTTAAAACTGCATTTTAAACCAACTGCAATTTTAAGCCTTTCCTGCTGATTGTCCGCACCGAACAGATTGTTACTTGGAATAAATGGCTCAAATTCCGATTTTCATCGGTTTTCTCACCAGACTGATTCCTTAAGGAAAATCGAGGTCACCCTCATCTTTTCCACAGTACTGTCGGATACAACCGGATATCCCAGCATATAGCCAAGTTTATTTGCGTAACTACA
>JALTLF010000174.1:7500-14222 GCA_027005735.1 Chromatiales bacterium
CCCTGGGCGTAGTCGATGCCCATGTCCCGCAGCACGTCCAGGGTCTGCGGCGTTTCGACGAATTCGGCGATGGTACGCAGGCCGGCGACATGGCCGATCTCGTTGACGGCGGCGACAATGGCGCGGTCCATGGGATCAGCGAGCATGTCGCGCACGAACATGCCGTCGATCTTGAGGAAGTCGGCGGGGATGGTCTTGAGGTAGGAGAAGGAACTCATGCCGGAACCAAAGTCATCCAGCGCGAACAGGCAGCCCGCCTCCTTGATGTCGTGGATGAAGCGCACCGCCGCGCCGAGGTTGGCGATGGTGGCCGTTTCGGTGATCTCGAAACAGATGATACCCTCGGGAATCTCGTACTCGCTCAGCCTGGCGCGAATGTAGGCAAAGAAGCGCGCGTCACTGAGCGAGGCGCCGGAGAGGTTGATGAAACAGGTCCCGTGCAGACCGTCCTTGCTCGACATCTGCTCGCTCACCCAGCGGAAGGCCTCCCTGATCACCCAGCGGTCCAGCCTCGGCATGAGATCGTAGCGTTCGGCGGCGGGGATGAAGGCGCCGGGCATGATCAATTCGCCATCGTCGTCGCGCATGCGCAACAGAAATTCACAGTGCTGTACATTGGCACCGTGGCTGCCGAGCGGCAGGATGCATTGCTTGTGCAACAGAAAACGTTCTTCTTCCAGGGCACTGTTGATACGGTTTACCCACTGCATCTCGCCATGCCGCTGCAGGACTTCCGCGTCGTCATCGTGATACACGTGGATGCGATTGCGGCCCTTTTCCTTGGCGGCATAACAGGACATGTCAGCGGCACTGAGCAGGTCGCTCATGGTCTTGCCATCGTGATCGATCATGACCAGGCCGATGCTCACGCCAAGGGCAAAGGTCTTCTCCTGCCAGGAGAAACGAAACTCGCTGACGACCTCGAGCAAGTTCTGCGCGATCTCGATGGCGCGCTGCTGACCACAGTGTTCCAGCAGGACGCCGAATTCGTCGCCCCCCAGACGCGCGAGGGTGTCGGTATCGCGGATGGGCTTGTGCAGGACGACGGCCAGTTGCTTGAGCAATTCGTCTCCCGCAGTATGGCCACAGGTGTCGTTGATGATCTTGAACTGATCGAGATCGAGATAGAGCAGCGCATGCTGGCCATCGGTCTCGTCGCTGCGCAACAGCTTGCGCAGGCGACGCTCGAACTCGTGGCGATTGGTGAGCCCGGTGAGGGCGTCATGGTAGGCCATGTGGCGAATGATTTCCGCCGCCTGGCGGTGGGCGCGGCGGTTTTCCACCTCGCGCAACTCGCGCTCGATGGCCGGCACCAGGCGCGAGAGATTGTCCTTCATGATGTAGTCGTGCGCGCCGGTCTTCATCGCCGCCACGGCGATGTCCTCGCCGATGCTGCCGGAGACGATGATGACGGGAATGTCGAAACCGGATTCCTTGACTGCATCCAGGGCTGCCTCGGAACTGAAGCCGGGCAGGTTGTGGTCGGTTATGACGAGGTCCCAGGATTCGTTCTCGAGCGCCTCGCGCATGGCCTCGCGCTCCTCGACGCGGTGACAGGTGGGTTCGAAGCCCCCCCTGGTCAGCTCGCGCATGAGCAGCAAGGCATCATTTTCCGAATCCTCGACGAGGAGGACCCGAATCGGCTCTCCCATCCCTAGGTTCCCCTTGCCTCGGGTGGGGGCTGGTTGATCACTAGCCAGTAAAGCCCCAGCTGTCCGACCGCCTCGATGAACTGATTGAAATCCACGGGCTTGCGAATATAGCTGTTGGCGCCCAGCTCGTAACTGGAGACGATATCGCGTTCTTCATTGGAGGTTGTGAGGATCACTACCGGCTGCAGGCGGGTGCGCTCATCAGCACGCAGGCGTTTCAGGACCTCGAGGCCATCGACCCGCGGCAGCTTCAGGTCCAGCAAGATGAGTTCGGGCTGGCGGGACGTATCGCGGCCTTCGTAACTGCCGGTGCCAAACAGGTAGTCCAGGGCCTCGACCCCGTCATGTGCGACGATGACTTCATTGAGGATATTGTTCTTGCTGAGCGCGCGCAGCGTCAGCGCCTCGTCATCCGGGTTGTCTTCGACCAGCAGGATAGTGCGCTCTTCCATGTTACCTGTACCCCCGTGACAGGACTGCGGGCAGCCCGAGAAAACCGGGCAATCCCCTGTGTCAATTAAAACCCACCGCCGGCCACAAAGCCAGTTTCCCCGCGCACGCCTCTGGCCTATTCCACACTGTGGACAGGTCTATAGTAGCAGGGGCTGCCCCGTCATGGCGCTCCCAGGGTGAAGTAGAAACTCGCACCCTCGCCACGCCCGGCCTCGGCCCACACCCGCCCGCCATGGCGATGGATGATGCGTTGCACGGTGGCCAGGCCGATGCCGGTTCCCTCGAACTCGCTGGTGCTGTGCAGGCGCTGGAAGGCGCCGAACAGCTTGTCGGCGTAGGCCATGTCGAAACCCGCGCCGTTGTCGCGCACGTAGAACACCTGCTGACCGTCCTCCTGTTGCACACCAAACTCGATGTGCGCATCCGGCGTGTGGCGCGTGAACTTCCAGGCATTGGAGAGCAGGTTGTCGAGCACGATGCCCAGCAGGCGCTCGTCACCGTGCGCCTTCAGGTCCTCGGCACAGTGAAAACTTAGCTGCCTGTCAGGCGCCGTTTCCCGCAGGCGTGCCATCGTCTCCCCCGCCAATTGCGTGAGATCCACCTGTTTCTTTTCCAGTGCGCTGCGACTGACGCGCGACAACTGCAACAGATCGTCGATGAGCTGTCCCATGTGGCCGGCGCCCTTGCAGACCCGCTCGAGATAGTCCCGCGCCGTGGAATCGAGCACCTCGTGGTAGTCTTCCATCAGGGCACGGCTGAAACCGTCGATGGCGCGCAGCGGCGCGCGCAGATCATGGGACACCGAATAGGAAAAGGCCTCCAGTTCCTCGTTGGTCGCTTGCAGCTGTGTGGTGCGTTCGGCCACCAGTTCCTCGAGATGATCCTGGTGACGGCGCAGCGCCTCGGCCGTCTGCTTGTGCTTCCACAGTTCAAGGATCAGCGAAACCATGTCGGCTACCGAACTGGCGAAGTTCTGCTCGTCGAGGGTCCACACCCGCTGGCCGCCCAGGTGTTCGATACACAACACGCCCACGACCTCCGTTCCCCGCCGCAGCGGCGCATGGAGCATGGCGCCGATGCCCAGCGGACCGAGATAGTCGTCGGAGAACTCGCGCGTCTCAACCGCGGCATGGGCATCCGTAGCCACGATAACGCGGTTTTCCTCCAGGGCATGAAAATAATCGGGGTAGTCGCGGGCCGATAGCAGGCCGCCCCGCTGGTGCACGTCCTCTGCCGCGAGATAGAGATCCAGGCACTCAATGGCATCGTGTTCCTCCGTGTAGTGCCAGACGCTTGCCCGCGCCACGCCCACCGTGCGGGCCACGGCCTCGGTGCTCACCGCCAGTGCCGTGGCGAGGTCTTCCTCGGCGGCGGCCTGGGCGCGCGAGAGTTCCAGCAAGGCCTGGTGTTGCGCCCGCTGGCGCTGTTCCAGTACCTGGTGTTGCTCACGCAACTGGATGGTATGGATGGCAAGCGCGGCCTCGTGGGCCAGGTTCTCCAGCAGAAGAACGTGCCGCGAACTGTAATGCCTGGGCTTTTCGCGGGAGACAGTCATCAGCACGCCGAGGCACTCGCCTTCCATCAACAGGGGCGCCACGAGGGCGGAACACACCCTGAAGCGCTCGCGCAGACGCGGGCTGACACGGGGATCCCGGCTGACATCGTCGATGGCCAGCGTTTCCCGGACGAGAAACGCCTCCACCGCGAGCGAGGGCTCATCCAGTTGAATGCGGAAGTGGCCGCCGGGGTCATGGTCGGCACCGGACTGGCTGACCGCCACCAGTTCCTCGCTGTGGGGATCCCGGAGGATGAGGAAGCTCATGCTGTCACCAATGGCCCTGTCCACCAGGGCGACGATCTCGTCGAGCAAGCGGGGCAACTGGGCCTGCGCCTCGGCGGCGGTGAGGACGCGATTGTTGAACGACAGAATTTCATCGTGAACGGCCAGGTCCTCGAGCAGCTCCCGAAAGCCGCCGGACAACACGCCCAGCTCGTCGGTGGAACAGGGGCGAATGTGTTGTGGCTCCAGCTTCCACAGGGGCAGTTCGTGCTCGATGACCCCCTGCAGGGGACTGAGAGACTGGCCGAAGCTGCGTACGAAGATCAGGCTGCCGCCGATGGCAAGCATTTCAAGAGACAACCAGATTATAAAGGTCTCCCTGGTAAAGAAACCCGTGCGCGTCCAGTAGTACTGCACCAGCATGGTGTCGATGAGCAGGGGGATCAGCGCGCCGATGAGAAAGACCTTGGTCTTGACGGTAATAATGGGCCGTCTCACCACCAGGCCGCCCATGGCACGGCCAAGCAGATCGAGGATGAGGAAAAAGATCGGCAGGCCAACGATGATGGAGACGATCAGTGCCACCAGTTCGATACGAAACAGCGCCAGGGGCGTGGCCTCGAAATCGGTATAGATATCGGCGGCGATCACCACCGAGATGGCCGCCAGCACCAGGTAGGTCAAAAACAGGCTCCAGAACCAGAGGGGAAACCGGCGCATGGCACGCAGCGCGGCATCCGGAGTGCTGCCCGGTCTGTTGTCGAGCCAGTCCATCAGGGGACGCATCTGGCGCGGCAGCAAGACGATACCAATGAACTGCCAGAGGATGATGTAGGCCGGCTCCAGCGGCGTGGTGAGGATCCCCACCACCTGCCCCGGCGTCATCACGCCAATGAAAATGATGGCGGCAAAACCCACCAACGCCGGCAGGTTCCAGGTGAAGACCATGAGCCACAGGTAGCGTCGCCGGAACTCGCTGGCCGACATCGTCCCGCGTGGATCGCTACGCCCCGTACTGTTCACACTCGTTCCCCCGCATGTCCCCGCTCTCCCTGTTACGGGCAACATTACCGCAGACCGCGGCACTGCCCGTGGTGCCTTTATCGGCAGTCACGCGGCGAGGCTGAAGCCGCCGGTCCCCTGGACGCGGCCCCGGACGGACAGCCGTGCGCGCCGATCCGCGTCAGCACAGCGTCACGCGGGCAAACTTGCGCTTGCCCACCTGCACCACCCTCGGCTCCCCCGCTGCCAGACGTGTTTTCGGCTCGGTGATCTTCTCGCCGTCGATCTTCACCGCGCCCTGCCTGATCATGCGCATGCCCTCGGAAGTGCTGCTCACCAGTCCGGCATCCTTGAGCAGGTTGGCAATGGGATAGCCCCCCTCGGGCACCGCCAGTTCGTGTTCCGGCATGGACTCGGGGATCGCGCCCTTCTGGAAGCGGGCGATGAAATTCTCACGCGCCTTCGTCGCCGCCGCCTCGTCGTGGAAGCGCGCCACGATCTCCTCGCCCAGCAGGAACTTGATGTCCCGCGGGTTCTGCCCCTCGGCCACGGCGCGGCGGAATCCCTCGATTTCTTCCAGCGGCCGGAAGCTCAGCAGTTCGAACCAGCGCCACATGAGTTCGTCGGAGATGGACATCACCTTGCCGAACATTTCGTCAGGGGCTTCGTCGATACCAATATAGTTGTTCAGCGACTTGGACATCTTCTGCACGCCGTCGAGTCCCTCGAGGATCGGCAGAGTCATGACCACCTGGGGTTCCTGGCCTTCCTGTTTCTGCAACTCGCGGCCCATCAGCAGGTTGAACTTCTGGTCCGTGCCGCCCAGTTCCACGTCGGCGCGCATGGCCACCGAGTCATAGCCCTGGATGAGGGGGTAGAGGAACTCGTGGATGGCGATGGGCTGGCCCGACCTGTAGCGTTTGGCGAAATCGTCGCGCTCCAGCATGCGCGCCACGGTCTGGCGCGCGGCGAGCTGAATGAGATCGGCGGCCTTCATCTCCCCCATCCAGCTGGAATTGAACATCACCAGGGTCTTCTCCGGGTCGAGGATCTTGAAGATCTGCTGCTCGTAGGTACGCGCGTTTTCGATCACCTCGTCGCGGGTCAGGGGCGGACGCGTGCTGCTCTTGCCGGTGGGATCGCCGATCATGCCGGTGAAGTCGCCGATGAGAAACAGCACCTCGTGGCCCAGTTCCTGGAACTGGCGCAGCTTGTTGATCAGCACGGTATGGCCGAGATGGAGATCGGGGGCGGTGGGATCGAAGCCGGCCTTGACACGTAAGGGTCGGTTTTTCTTGAGCTTTTCAACAAGCTCGTCTTCCACCAACAACTCGTCGATGCCACGCTTGAGCAGCGCCAGCGATTCCTCGATGCTCGGGGCCATTGCCATTTCCCGGTCTCACTCCAGCAGGTGCGTAAAAGGGCGATAGCGTACCACAAGCGCCCTTGCCCCATGCAGCACCCGCCGGCCGCGCCGGCCACCGTGGTTGACCTGCCGGGGACCTTCGGGCTATGGTTACGGGGAATAAAAACCAACGGTATATCCGTGGATTACAACTCTTTCCTAAAGCGTGACTATAAGTCCCTGGTGGACATGCCCGGCGGGCGGCGACCCCTGGCCTTCTCCCGCCTGCACGTGATCCTCGTGGCCGCGGGCGCGCTGGTGATCGGCACCCTGCTGGCGCTGGCCTCCGACGACGCCGCCGCCACGCGCGGCGAGCCCGCGACGCTGCTTGGCGCGGTCACGCCCCGGCCGGCAACGGCCGACGGGCGACTGCGCCTGCCGCTGGCCGTCCCGCCCCTGCCCGCCACCCCGCCGGCGGCAGATCCCGCCA
>JALTLF010000175.1 GCA_027005735.1 Chromatiales bacterium
CGGGTGGCGGCCTCGCGGGCGCAATGCGAGGAACTCGCACGGCTCATCGAGCCCTGGGGTGGCAAGGACATCCCCGTGGCGCAGTTACAGGTCATTGAGGCCCACATCGACGCGTGCCGGATCTGCCAGGACGATGCCGACGACATGAAGCGCATGCGCAAGCTGTTTGCTGCCCTGCCGCTGGTGGGGGTACCCCTGGCGCTGGACACCACCCTGCGCGAGGCGGTGGCCGCAGCGGCCACCACCAGTACCGCTGCCGGCAGCGGTGCCGCCTCCGCCTCCACGGGCGTGGGCGCAAAGATCGCCGCGGGCGTGGTCGCCGCCGCCCTGCTGGGGGGCGGTGGCCTGTGGCTCGCCGGCCGGCCGGGGCCCGTGCCCGAACCGGAAACGACGGTGGCGCCGCCCGCCCTGGCGCCGGGCATGCTCGGCGCGGGTGAGGCCCCCGCCGGCGAGATAGCGCCGGTGCAGGCCAGCGCCCGCCTCACGCGGCAGGGGCCTGTCATCACGCGACCGCTGGCCTGGGAAGTCCACCGCCTCAGCGAGTCGGGGGGGCCCGCCGAGTTCGTCACCTCCGCCACCACGCCACAGGGCCGTTTCTCGCTGCCGCCGGGCCGCTACCGCATCAGCGTACGCGATGGCGAGGCGCGGGCCAGCCGGCGGATCACCATCAGGGGCGCCGATCCCCTCGGGGTGGAACTGGTGCTCGAGGCCGGCAGCCTGCGCGTCGGCGCCCGCCTCGCCGCCGGCCAGCCCCTCACCCGCGAGTCGGTGCGCTTCGAGGTCCACGAGGCGGATCCCGATCCCGATGGCAGCTATCCCTTCGTCGCCCATGCCAACCCCGCCCGGCCCCTGTCCCTGCCCCCGGGGATCTACCGCCTGGAGGCCAGCCTGGGGCTGAACGCGCGGGCGAGCAGGGAGTTCGTCGTCCGCCCCGGTGAGCAGACGGTGCTGGACGACATCGTGCTCGATGCCGGTTACCTGAATCTCACCGCCCGCCTGCGCCCCGGCGGGCCCACCATCAGCGACAATCTGCGCTTCGAGATCCGTGCCGCCACACCCGACGCCAACGGCAGCCATGCGTTCATCGGCTACGCCCCCAATGGGCGCAATGTCATTCTCCGCGCCGGGCGCTACCGCATCGTCAGCTACTGGGGAGTCAACACGCGCACGGTGTCCGAGGTCGAGGTGCGCGCCGCGGAGCGCAGCCTGCGCGACGACATCATCCTGCCCGGCGGCTACCTGAAACTGGGTGCGCGCCTGAAGCCCGGCGCGCCACCCCTGACCGACAACTTGCGCCTCGAGATCTACGCGGCCGACCCCCTGGCCGACGGCACCTATCCCTTCGTCACCTATGCCCAGCCCAATCGGCCGGTTCAGCTGGCTGCGGGACGCTACCGCGTGGCCGCCCACTTCGGCCTCAACGCCGGGGCGGCCACCGAGGTCACGGTACGCGCGGGCGAGTTGACCAGCAACGAAGACATTATCGTCGATGGTGGATACCTGCGCGTGCTGGCCAGCCGTAACGGCCAGCCCCTCAAAGGCAGCAGCCTGCGCCTCGAGGTCTATGACGCCGAAATGGACATTCGCGGTCAGCGCCAGTTCGTCACCTATGTCCAGGCGGGTGGCAGGGGCGCGGGCCTGGCGCGGGGCAGTTACTACGTCAAGGCTACATACCAGGGACAGAGCGTGGCCGATACCGTCACCGTCGTCCCCGGCGAGACGGCCACCCTGCGACTCGAATTTGGTTCCTGAAACCCCACACCATCAACCAGGGAAGACATGCACATGAAACTCTCGCTATTTGCCCTCCTGCTCTGCCTGCTGACGGCCAACCCGGCACAGGCCGGTGCGTTGCGCTGGACCGGTCGGCCGCTCACCGCCATCCAGGTGGAGACCAATCGCCATGAGCCGGGGGAAGTCGATCGCTACCGTATCTATGCCACTGCCACCGCGCACCGCAGCGAGTTGCTCGATCCCCGCAACCCGCTGGTCTCCATCGTCGACTACGAGAAACACCTGTGCTGGTTCATGCGCCAGGACGGCACCTACATCGAGGATCCCCTCGATCCCGTCACTCACTATTGCTCGCCGGTGGAAGTACCCCCGGCGCTGGAACCCAGGGCAGATCTCGGCGGGGTGCTCGCCACCCGGCCCTGCGAGGGCTATGACCTGTCCCGCCGACTGGGCAGCGGCACGGTGGCAGGACGGGCCACGCAAAAGTGGGCCTGCGGCCACAGCGCCACCCGCCGGCAGGCGGTGCACTGGTTCGATCCCGCCTGGGGGCTGGTGTTGCGCGAAACCACCGACGATGGCACCACCATCGAGCTGCGCGAGGTACGCTTCGGACCCCAGGATCCTGCCCTGTTCCGACTGCCGCCGGGCCTGCGCAAGGTGCCGCGCCTGAAACCGCCGTTCTGATCCCACGCCCGCGGGGCAAAGGGGATATACTCGGCTCATGGCAGAAAAAACCGTCTCTCTCGTGCTCGGTGCCGGTGGCGCGCGCGGGCTGGCGCACATCGGCGTCATCCAGTGGCTGGAGGAAAACGGCTATGTGATCCGCTCCATCGCCGGCTCCAGCATGGGGGCGCTGATCGGCGGGATCTATGCCGCCGGCAAGTTGCAGGTCTACACCGACTGGGTCACCAGCCTGGAGAAACTCGACGTCTTTCGCCTGTTGCTGGATTTCTCCTTCGGCGAGGGCGGACTCATCAAGGGCGAGCGCATCATCAACGTGCTGCGTGATCTCATCGGCCATTACCAGATCGAGGAACTGCCCCTGTCCTACACGGCGGTGGCCACGGATCTGGAAGAGCAGAAGGAGGTGTGGCTCAACCGCGGCCCCCTGTTCGACGCCATCCGCGCTTCCATGGCCATTCCCTCCATCTTCACCCCCTTCGAGATCAACGGCCGCCTGCTGGTGGACGGCGGCGTGCTCAACCCCATCCCCATCGCGCCGACTCTGCGCGACGAGACCGACATCACCATCGCGGTCAACGCGGGCGGCCCCCCGGAACCGGAACTCGCCCGCCCGCAACCCGCGCCCGTTCCCGCCGCGGTGCGCAACGGCTACGAAAAATACCGCGAGCTCATGCGGCAGTTCCTCAACGGCCTGCAACGGCGCGAACTGCGGGAACCGCCGGAGAGCCTCGGCCTGTTCGAGGTCATCGCCAAGACGCTCGATACCATGGAAAACACCATCGCCCGCTTCAAGCTTGCCGCCTATGCGCCCGACATCATCATCGAGATCCCCAGCAACGCCTGCCTCTTCTACGAGTTCTATCGCGCCAACGAACTCATCCCGCTGGGCTACGAGCGCGCCGCGCGGGCCTGCGCGAGTTGCCTGCCCGGCAACGACAGGGAACGCGGCAAAACCTGAAAAAAGGCCCGCTTGCGCGGGCCTTTTCCCCTGCCTGTGCATGAGCGGGTAATGCTCAGGCGTCGCTGACGTAGCGCGCCAGGTGGGCGAGGGTGAAGTCGCGGCCGCCGAGACAGTCGTCCGGCTGCCAGTCCGGCACCGAGAGGAAGCTGTCGCACTGCACCAGCATGGCGCCGAAGACCTCCATGAGAATGGCCGAGGCCACCGGGCCGAGATGCTCCCCGCCACCCAGCACGCCGGCCTCGCGCATCATGTAGAAGAACAACGGCGTGTGCTGGGACAGCTTGTCGCGCCACTTCTTCTCCACGCAGGCCCAGCCGGGGATGTCGTCGAACCTCAGATCCGCGTGGGGGTCCAGCGGGTAGCCCTTGTCCTGCAGGGCGTGGGCGAGGTGCTGGCCGCTGGGCAGGCCGAGCACGTAACCGCGCAGGAGGTTGCGGAAGGCCAGGGAGCGATCGTTTTCCGATGCAAAGCGCCCCACCACC
>JALTLF010000176.1 GCA_027005735.1 Chromatiales bacterium
CGCTCGGCGCGCATGCTCTTCGAGGTGCTGGGGGACATCTGGGTGGTGCGGCGCAATCCCTTCATCCAGGATGATCTCATCGACAATCCCCGCCGCCGGCGCATGCTGGTGGCGGCCCTGCATCACCGCCTCGGCCAGATCACCGAGCGTGCCCGGGCCAGCGCCGACAGCGGCGGCGAGGCGGGCCGCCAGGCCCTGTTGCTGGCCGAGCGGGCCGGCGCGGCGGTGGCGGACTTCGCCGCCTGGTTCGATGCCCAGGCGCGACTGCGCCGGCGGGTGTTGCAGCGCCTGCGGCGCGTGACGCGCCGCGACAACATCGACTTTTCCGGCATCGCGCGGGTCTCCCATGTTACCGACGCCTCGGACTGGCGCGTGGAGTTCCCCCTGGTGGTGGTCTCGCCCGACACCGAGGAGGAAGTCCGCGCGGTGGTGGCGGCCTGCCGCGAGCTGGGCATCGGCATCATCCCGCGCGGCGGCGGCACCGGCTACACCGGCGGCGCGGTACCGCTGGTCCCCGACTGCGCGGTGATCAACACCGAGAAGCTGGAGCGCCTCGACCCGGTACACTACCGCCACCTGCCCACCACCGAGGGTGACTTCCACCGGGAGGTGGCGGTGATCCGCGCCCAGGCCGGGGTGGTCACGCGCCGCGTGGCCGAGGCCGCCGAGGGCGAGGGCCTGGTGTTTGCCGTGGATCCCACCTCCCAGGACGCCTCCTGCATCGGCGGCAACGTGGCCATGAACGCCGGCGGCAAGAAGGCGGTGCTGTGGGGCACGACGCTGGACAACCTCGTGTCCTGGCGCATGGTCACCCCCGACGGCAACTGGCTCAGGGTGGAGCGCCTGGATCACAACCTCGGCAAGATCCATGAAGTCGCCGAGGCCCGCTTTCGCCTCACCCGCTTTGCCCCCGACGGGCGCAGCGTCCTCGGCGAGCCGGAGATCCTGCGTATCCCCGGCATCCAGTTGCGCAAGCAGGGGCTGGGCAAGGACGTCACCAACAAGTTCCTCGGCGGCCTGCCGGGGATCCAGAAGGAAGGCTGCGACGGCATCATCACCGCCGCCGAGTTCGTGCTGCACCGCATGCCGGCCCACATCCGCACCGTGTGCCTGGAATTCTTCGGCGCCGACGTGGGCCGGGCGGTGCCCGCCATCGTCGAGACCAAGGACTACCTCGACGGCCTCGAGACGGTGAAGCTGGCCGGCATGGAACACCTGGACGAGCGTTACGTGCGCGCCGTGGGCTACACCACCAAGGCGCCGCGCCGCGAGCTGCCCAAGATGGTGCTGCTGGTGGACATCGCCGGCGACGACGAGGACGCCGTGGCCGCCGCCGCCTCGGAGGTGGTGCGCATGGCCAACGCCCGCGAGGCCGAGGGCTTCGTCGCCGTCAGCGCCGAGGCGCGCAGGCGCTTTTGGGCGGATCGCGCCCGCACCGCCGCCATCGCCGCGCACACCAATGCCTTCAAGATCAACGAGGACGTGGTCATTCCGCTGGATCGCCTCGGCGACTACAACGACGGCATCGAGCGCATCAACATCGAGATGTCCACGCGCAACAAGCTGGCCATGCTGGACGCGGTGCGCGACTACCTCGACGGCGAGATGCCGGAGCTGCACGCGGTGGTGGCGGGCGAGGCGCCGGAGCGCGGCGAGAGCGCCGAGACCGATGCCATCATCGCCTCCAAGAAAGACGCCGCGCGCGCCCTGCTCGATGGCGTGCGCGCGCGCTGGCAGGCCCTGCTGGAACAGATGGACGATCCCGCCGCACAGCGGCGCGCGCTGCTCGGCGAGGAGGTCCCCGTCGAGGCCGGCGACACGGTGTTCCGCGTCCTGCAGCGCCGCGACGCGCGCATCTCCTACCGCGCCGAGGTGGAACGCCCCCTCAAGGAACTGTTCGCCGGGCGCGAGTTCGAAGGCGTGCGCGGGAAACTGGACGCCATTCACGCCGCCATCCGCTCCAGCCGCCTGTTCGTCGCCACCCACATGCACGCGGGCGACGGCAACGTGCACACCAACATCCCGGTCAATTCCAACGACTACGCCATGATGCACCAGGCCGACGAGGTGGTGGCGCGCATCATGGCCCTGGCCGAGTCGCTGGGCGGGGTGATCTCCGGCGAGCACGGCATCGGCATCACCAAGATGCAGTTCCTGCCCGCGGAGGTGGTGGAGGCCTTTGCCGCCTACAAGCGCCGGGTGGACCCGGACAACCTGTTCAACCCGCGCAAGCTGCAGGCGGGTGCCGGGCTGGAGAACGCCTACACGCCCTCGCTGCGCCTCTTGCAGCAGGAGGCGCTGATCCTCGAGGCCAGCGAGCTGGGCGAACTCAACGACATGGTGCACGACTGCGTGCGTTGCGGGAAATGCAAGCCCGAGTGCAACACCCACATCCCGCGTGCCAACCTGCTGTATTCGCCGCGCAACAAGATCCTCGCCACCGGGCTCATCATCGAGGCCTTTCTCTACGAGGAACAGACGCGCCGCGGGATCTCCATCCGCCACTTCGACGAAATGAACGACGTGGCCGATCACTGCACCATCTGCCACAAGTGCCTCAGTCCCTGCCCGGTGGACATCGACTTCGGCGAGGTCTCGGTGCGCATGCGCGACCTGCTGCGCGCCCGCGGCAAGAAACGCTGCAACCTCGGCACGCGCGTGTCGCTGGCCTTCCTCAACGCCACCGACACGCGCATGGTGCACCTGTTGCGCACCGCCATCGTCGGCATCGGTTACCGCGCCCAGCGCGCCGCCTGGGCCGTGGCGCGGCGCCTCGGCCTGCTGGCGCGGCGGCGGCCGAAGGCCACCACCGGCGGCAGCCCGGTGCGCGAGCAGATCATTCACCTGGTGCGCCAGCCCCTGCCGGCGCACATGCCGGCGCGCACCATGCGCTCACGGCTCGGCCTCAACGACAACAGCATGGTGCCGGTGCTGCGCGACCCGCAACACACCGAGGCCGAGGCGGTGTTCTACTTCCCCGGATGCGGCTCCGAGCGCCTGTTCTCGCAGGTGGGGCTGGCCAGCCTCGCCATGCTCTACGACGTGGGCGTGCAGACCGTGTTGCCGCCGGGCTATCTCTGTTGCGGTTATCCCCAGTCGGCGGGCGGCGACGAGGCGAAGGGCAGGGCCATCTCGGTGGAGAACCAGGTGCTGTTCCACCGCATCGCCAACACCCTCAACTACCTCGACATCCGCACCGTGGTGGTCTCCTGCGGCACCTGTCTCGACCAGTTGCTGAAATACCAGTTCGAGCAGATCTTCCCCGGCTGTCGTCTCATGGACATCCACGAGTTCCTCATGGAGAAGGGCGTGGCCAGCGAGGGCGTGGAGGGCGTGCAGTACCTCTACCACGATCCCTGTCACACGCCCATGAAGCACCACAATGCCATTGACGTGGGCGAGGCCCTGCTGGGTCAGGAGATGCGCCTCTCGCCACGCTGCTGCGGTGAGGCCGGCACCCTGGCGGTGGCGCGCCCCGACGTCGCCGCCCAGGTGCGTTATCGCAAGCAGGAAGAACTGGAAGCGGGGATCGCGGCGCTCATCGGCGAGACGCATGCGCGCAAGGGCGAGGTGAAAATGCTCACCGCCTGCCCCGCCTGTCAGCAGGGCCTGTCGCGCTACACCCCCGACACCGGCCTGGAAGTGGACTACATCGTCGTGGAACTGGCGCGCCGCCGCCTGGGCGAGGACTGGCAGAAGGACTTCATCGATCGCGCCACCCGGGGTGGCATCGAGCGGGTGCTGCTCTGAGAATCGCGCGGGGCGCGGGCTTGGGATCAGATGCTGGCGTTCTCCATCGACAACTTCTGTGGGTTGAGAATATTGATCCCC
>JALTLF010000177.1 GCA_027005735.1 Chromatiales bacterium
GGTTGGGGTGAGGGGGGTGACCCTCGCCCCTAGCTACTGTGTTTCTCACAACGATTGCGGCCCTTGTGCTTGGCGCGGTAGAGGGCCTGGTCGGCGTGCTTGAGAAGCGACTGCGCGGCGGCCTCGGCATCCCGGGTCTCGAAGTCGGCCAGCGTGGCGATGCCGATGGAAATGGTGGCCACGAGGGCGGCCTCGCCGCCGGTGGCAAATTCCTCGCGGGCGATGGCGGCGCGAATACGCTCGGCGATCTCGGCGGCCAGCGTCTCGCCGGTATCCGCCAGCAGCAGCACGAATTCCTCGCCGCCGTAGCGCGCCAGCACGTCGCTGCCGCGTAGCTGCCGGCGAATGGTCTCGGCCACCTGGCGCAGGACGCGGTCTCCCACGCCATGTCCCCAGTTGTCGTTGATCTTCTTGAAGTGGTCGATGTCGAGGTAGAGGCAGGACACCGGGCCGCGGGCGCGCAGGGCGCGTTGCACCTCTTCGTGCAGGCGTTGATCGAAATAGCGTCGGTTGTACACGCCGGTGAGGGCATCTACCAGCCCAAGGCGCTTGACCTTTTCGTGGTTGATGGCGTTTTCGATGCACACGGCAATGAAGCGCGCCATGCGCTCGAGAAAGGCGGAGCCGGCGCCGGCAATATAGCGGCCGGGCTCGCTGCTGCCGAGGGTGAAGTAGCCGATGATATTGTCGCCCCGTACCAGCGGCAGGAGGGCGATGCTCTCCAGCGGTGGCGTGGCGGGATCGGGAAAGTAGATGGGATGGATCTCCCGGTCGTAGAGTCCCATCCATACGCCGTCGGTTTCCTCGTGGCGCGCCAGTGCGCTGCGGGTGCTGATGAGGCGCAGGCCGGGAAAGCCCTGCTCGTCGATACCGGTCTCATCGAGGAGATGGCGGATCTCGTAGTTGTCATCCACCAGCAGCAGGCCTACCGCCTGTAACTGGGCCGACTCACGGTAATCTTCCAGCACCACCTGGAGCAGATCGCGCAGGCCGCTGGCGCTGATCAGGCGGATCTCGAACTCGTGCAGGCGCCCCAGCTTGCGCTCGTTTTCCTTGGCCTGCGAGACGAAGGCGCGCAGGCGTCGGCGTAGCTGGGTGATTTCGCTGCTGGAGGGATCTGCCGACATGCCTGCTTGCTCTCCGTGGGTGTGCCGTCTTGTGTCAGCCCGGGCTGCGCTCAAAGCTGCCTTCGCCGGCCAGTATCCGGGCGAGGGTGTCGGGGTTGACGGGCTTGGTGAGGAAGCCGTCCATGCCCGCCGCAAGGCAGGCCTTCTCGTCGTCCAGCGTCGCATTGGCGGTCAGGGCGAAGATGGGTATGCGCCTGCCGCCGTCCTCCATGGCGCGCCACCGGCGCGTGGTTTCCAGGCCGTCCATTTCGGGCATGCGCATGTCCATCAAGACAAAGTCATAGTCGTTATTCTCCAGTTCGGCAAGGGCCTCGCGGCCATTTTCCACCCGTTTCGCCTCGTGGCCGTCCTGGGTGAGAAAGGTCATCAGCACGCGGGCGTTGATATCGCTGTCCTCGGCGATCAGCACACGCCTGGAGCGTGCCGGCCTGGTCCCATCGGTTTTCTCCATCCTGCCATCCGTCTTGCCGGCCACGCCAGTTGTGCCCTCGATCATGTTTTTCAATGCCGGTGCGGTGAGCGGTCGTGTGAGGCGGTAGTCGAAGAGCGTTTCCTGCGAGCCTTCGCGGTTGAGCTCGTCCATGTAGGTGAGCTGGCAGAGGCGGTACTTGTCGTCGTAGGTGCGGCGGATCTCGCGGGCGATGTCGAGAGACTTCCGGGCGTGCTTGCTGTCTGCAACGAGGATCAGGTCGAAGGCATCCACGGGCAGGGTCTTGAGGCGGGCGTGCAGTTCCGCGGCGGTCTCGACCACCTCGTACTCGATATTCAGATAGTCGCAGTAGTCGAGCAGGGCCTGTCGGCTAGTCAGGTTGTCATCGAGGATGAGCAGGTTGGCGGTATTCTCCAGGGGCTCGACGCACACGCCGGCCTCGGGTACCGCCTCGAAGGGGATCTCGAACCAGAAACAGGAGCCTTCACCGGGCGTGCTTTCGGCGCCGATCTCGCCGCGCATGAGCTCCACCAGGTTGCGCGAGATGGTGGTGCCGAGGCCGGTGCCGCCCTGTTTGCGCGCCTCGGCGCCGCCCTGGTAGAAGGGTTCGAAGATACTGGCAAGGTGCTCCGCCTCAATGCCGATGCCGGTATCGCGTACCTCGAAGCGCAGGCGGCAAAGCGGGTCGCCTTCACCGGCCGTCCGGCTTACCTTGATAGTGATCTCGCCATCTTCGCAGAACTTCACCGCGTTGCTCACCAGGTTGAGCAGGATCTGGCGCACGCGGTCGGGATCGCCGACGAGTTTCGCCGGGATATCGGGCTGCACATAGCTGATCAGCTCCACGCCCTTGCCGGCGGCCGCGGGCGTGAACATCTGCGCCACGGCATCGACGACCTCGTTGACGCAAAAAGGCTGGGTACGCAACTGGTACTTGCCGGACTCGATCTTGGAAATGTCCAGCACGTCATCGATGAGCGAGTGCAGCGCCTGGGAGGATTCCTCCAGGGCGTTGATGAACTCCCTCTGTTCCTTGGTCAGCGTGGTGCGCGAGAGCAGGCGCGTGAGACCGATGATGCCGCTCATGGGCGTGCGGATCTCGTGGCTCATGGTGGCAAGAAACTCGCTCTTGGCGCGGTTGGCACGATCGGCCTCGGCACGGGCGCGGTGGAGCTGGTTGATCATGGCGTTGAGGTAGAGCGGCAGGATCACCAGAAAGAGCAGGTACACCGTGGTCTCCATGGGGTTGGTGCGCCAGGCACCGGTGAGCATCAGTACCAGCAGGTAGCCGAGCAGGCTCGCGGCGGAAGCGGCCAGCAGGGGGCCGCGGCCGTAGCGCACGCCGTAGCTGATGTAGGCCCAGGGATAGATAAGGAAATAGGGACTGAAGGGGCCCGCGCCGGTGAGGATCATGGCGTAACTGATGGAGCCGAAGTCCATGGGGATGGTGAGATAGCGGCGCAGCGGCTTGTGCGGCGAGCGGGCAATGGAAACCAGCACCGCAATGGAGAAGATCACGAAGCTGCCGGAGAAGAAGCCGAGGTTGATGAGGCCGTCGACGTCGCCATCGCTGTAGAGGCTGATGCCCATGAAGGCCGACCAGAAGGTCCAGATGCCGAGGCGGATAATACCCTGGGCGAACTCGGGGTGTTCGCGAAGCTCGCGGCTGACGGAAAACAGTTTCATCGTACCGATAGCGGACCCGATGGGGGTGTCAGGAAAATCGCCACAGCCGGTTTGCGGCCTGATATAATCTCGGCCGCGGAACGGACCGTAAGCAACCCGTTAAGGTACCCAGCCCCATCATGCTAACCGAAGATCGAAGAAAAGTCTGGCGCATCGAGTCGGAAATGACAAGTGAAAACAAGTGCGGATTCTGCATCGGCACGCGCTGCTGCGGCTACATCACGCAGGCCATTGACACGCCGCGCAGCAAGGACGACTTCGACCACCTGCTGTGGCAGCTCACCCACGAAAACGTCCAGGCCTACAAGGACGAGGATGGCTGGTTCCTGCTGGTGCTCAACCGCTGCAAGTTCGTCGGCGACGACGGCCGCTGTCAGATCTACGAAACCCGCCCCAACGTCTGCCGCGACTACTCCAACGACTACTGCGAATACGATTCCCCCGCCGAGGAAGGCTTCGAACTGTTCTTCGACGGTTACGAGTCACTGCTCGAATACTGCCGCAGGCGCTTCAGGAACTGGGACAGGCGCTTCGAGAAGAAATAGCCCTTCCCGGGCTTGCGCCCGGGCCATCCTTAC
>JALTLF010000178.1 GCA_027005735.1 Chromatiales bacterium
GCCGCGCCGCGCGCGATGTTTGCGGCCAATCATATCTCCTGGCTGGATATTATCGCCATCAACAGTGTCGTGACGGCGCGTTTCGTGGCCAAGGACACGGTGCGCCACTGGCCCGTCTTCGGCGCCCTGGTGGCTGCCACCGGGACGCTCTTTATTCGCCGCGGCAGCCGTCGCGCCCTGGTGGCGAACCTGCGCGATGTCAGCCGCAGCATCGACCACGCGGTGCCGGTGGTCATCTTTCCCGAGGGTACCACCACCGAGGGGGACACGGTACGGCCCTTTCACGCGGGCCTGTTCCAGGCAGCGGTAGACACCGGCTGTCGCGTGCAGGCCATCGCCCTGTGTTACAGCGACCCGGACCAGGCGCGCAGCGTCGCGCCCTTCGTCGGTGAGGACGCGTTTGTCGTGCACCTGCTGCGCGTGCTGGCGCGGCGCGAGACGCGCGTGAGGCTTCGCTTTGCTCGCGAACTGCGTCCGCCTCACGGTGACCGTCGCCGCCTCGCCGCGCAGACCCGTGCGCAGATCCTTGCCCTGCGCGATCCCGCCGCGCAATTGCGCATGGTCGCGTGACAGGTGAGGGTTTTACAAGCTCCGGGAGATATGAGCGCCAGATACGGATCGGTTCCCCAGGAGGACCCGGGTATCTGGAATGCGTACTCAGCGGTGAATGCCGATGCCGACGCCGATACTGAAACGGACGTTGGGACGTGCGCGCTGTTGCCAGTCCAGCGGCCACAGATGCAACTGCTCGGGCAGGACCACCGGGTAGCGGTAGTCGCGCTCGCCCACCTTGCCCAGCAGGGGCGCGGTGAGTGTGCCCACCACGGTGATGGCGCGCCCCGGCGCGTACTTGGCCGGTTCGAGAAAGCCGCGGTGCTCGATGATGAAGCGCCCCACCGGCTCGGCCTCGAGCCGCGGCCAGCCGTCGGCGTCCAGCGGGTAGCCCACCACTTCGAGATGGGTGACGTCCTGCAGGTTGTGCACCGCGGCGAGGGTACCGCCCCAGAAGACGCGTTCCCCGCGCGGATCTTCCTGCACGGCGCGCGCGGGTGTCAGGGTCCGGTCCACGCCCTCGAGCTGGAACTCCGGCGCGCTGGCGCAGCCGGCGAGCGCCAGCAGCAGCAGGGCCGGAAACAGCAGGCGCAGAAGCCGGCGGCCCGGCACGGGGGGTGGCATGGGGCGCGGTGGCTGGAGAAGGCGAGATGTCATGGTCCGCTCCGGATCAGTGATGGTGGCCCCAGTAAGGGTCGTACCAGGGATAGACGTACCACGGCCAGGCCCAGGGGTAGGGATACAGCCAGGGATCGTCCCAGTCATCAGCGTAGCTCACGCGCGGCCACAGGTACTGGGCATCCACGTCCACCACGGGGTAGAGGTATTCGTAGTCGCCGATCTTGCGCCTCTCGCCGCCACGGATGCGCCCATGGACGGTGATGCGCTGCTCGCGCGGGTAGAGGCTGGGCTCCACGAAACGCGCGAAGCGGGCGATGAAGCGCCCCTGGGTGCGGTCGCCGAGGATGGGTTCGCCGGCGACGCCCAGCGGCTGGGAGAGGATGATGAGCTCGGTGCTGTCGGCGAGGTTGCGCGTCTCCAGGATGACGCCGCCCCAGCGCACCGTGACGTCCCGGCAACAGTCGGGATCGCGGGCCAGGCGTTCACGGATCTGCGCCACCCCCGGATCGCTGGCGGGGACGCGGCGAATGGGCTCGGGGATGTTGGTGGCGCAGCCGGCGAGCAGAACCCCCACTGCGAGCAGCGCCGCCGCGCGCCAGCCCGTCCCGACTCTTCGCCCTGTGTTCCGCTTCTGCATACAGCCGATTAGACACCCCGGATGCAGAAGCGTTCTATGACCTGGGTCAGGAAGGAGAGGGTGGGCGCGATGCGCGCCGTGTCCAGGTACTCGTCCGGGCGGTGGGCCTGGGCGATGTCGCCGGGGCCGAGCACCACGGTGTCCATGCCGAGCTGACTGAGGAAGGGGGCCTCGGTGCAGTAGGCGGCGGCCTCGGCGTCGTGGCCGCTGAGGCTGGCGGCGGCGGCCACCAGCGGCGAGTCGGGCGCGGTGAACAGGGGCGGGGTGCTGTCCATCAGGGGCGCCAGTTCCACCTCGCAGCCGGAGTCCGCCAGCGCCCGTGCGAGGCGGTGGCGCAGTTCCTCGCGCAGTTCGGCGGCCTTCATGCCCGGGAGGGGACGCAGGTCGAAATGCAGTTCGCACTGGCCGCAGATGCGGTTGGGGTTGTCGCCGCCGTGGATGTGCCCGGGGTTGAGGGTGGGCACCGGCGGGGTGAAGGCGGCCTGGTGGTAGCGTGCCTGCAGATCGGCCCGCCAGGCGAGCAGTTCCCCCAGCGCCAGGTGCATGGCCTCCAGGGCATTGGCGCCGAGGCGCGGATCGCTGGAGTGGCCGGCCCGGCCGCGGATGCGGATGGCTTCCATCATCATGCCCTTGTGGGCGTGGACGGGACGCAGGCCGGTGGGTTCGCCGATGATGGCGTAGCGGGCGGCGGGGCGGCCCAGTTTCACCAGCGCCCGTGCGCCGTCCATGGAGCTCTCCTCGTCGGCGGTGGCGAGGATGATGAGCGGGTGGCGGAGATCCGTCCCGCGCAGGGGCCGGGCGGCCTCCAGGGCCAGGGCGAGGAAGCTCTTCATGTCCGCCGTGCCGAGGCCGTGCAGGCGCCCCTCGCGCTCCTCGAGGCGGAAGGGATCGGAGCGCCAGCGGCCGGGATCGCAGGGCACGGTATCGGTGTGGCCGGCCAGCACCAGGCCTCCGGGGCCGCGCCCCAGGGTGGCGATGAGATTGGCCTTGGGCGGCGCGTCGGGCCGGCCGGGCGGCGCGGGCAGGGGCAGGATCTCCACGGCGAAGCCCGCGTCCTCCAGCCAGCCGGCCAGCAGTTCGATGACCGCCAGGTTACCCTGGTCGAAGTCGGGGTTGACGCTGCTCACCGACGGCGTGGCGATGAGCGCCTCGAGCAGGGTGCGCAGGCTTGGCAGTTGGCGTTCGCTCATGGTCTCCGGCACCGCCTCGCGGTGCGCCGAGGTCAGGGGAAAGGCAGGCCCGCCGCGTGCGGCGGGCAGGGACTCGGGCGGCCCTACTACCAGCTGGAGCGGCGGCGCGTGCGCAGGCGCGGCAGTACCAGCCCGAGTATGATGCCCACGACGAGCACCGCGGCGCCGATGACGAACCACTCCCGGTCGGACTTGTCCTTGAGGATCTGGTTCTCCTGGATCTTCAGCGCCAGGTCCTGTTCCAGCGCCACGTTCCGCTCGCGCAGGAGGCGGTTCTCGTTGTCGAGTTCGATGGGCCGGCCGGAGACCTCCTTGAGATGGGCCAGTTCCTTCTTCAGGGCGGCAAGCTCGCCCTGGAGCCGGTCCCGGGTGGCGAGCAGTTCACGCTTTTCCTTCTTCAGACCCGCCAGCCGGGCGCGCAGTTTCTGCAGGTTTTCCTCCACCTTCGCCAGCCGCGCCTGGGCGGCGGCCAGCTGGTCGCGGGCGATGGGCTCGGCGATGAGATACTGGGTGCGCACCCAGCCCTCGGTGCCGTCGGCGGCGCGGACGCGGGCGTAGCCGGTATCGGTGGTCTCGAGGATCTCCACCTTTTCGCCGCTGGCGAGGGTCTTGAGGATGCGGTGTTCGTTGCCCTGCCCGGTGCGCAGGGTGATCCGCAACTGGTCGCTGACATACATGTATTCCGCCGCCTGCGCCTGTGGGGCAAGGGAGACGATGAGGACGGTGAGGACGAGCAGGGAGATCTTCTTCACGGGCTCCACCTGGATATTTATCGGGCTCAAATTA
>JALTLF010000179.1 GCA_027005735.1 Chromatiales bacterium
TCCGGCGCCGACAGGGCGGTGAGGGCGATCACCTGGTCGGCCCCGAGGACCCCGGCCTCGGTCAGGGTGCGAATGAGCTGGAAGCCATCGAGGCCGGGCAACATGAGATCCAGGATGGCGAGATCCGGGTCCAGGCGGCCGGACTGGATGAGGGCCTCGTAGCCGTTGTCGGCCACGTCGATGCGCGCGGGCACCGGCCAGTTCTCCATGTGGGCCTTGAGGAGTTCCAGCAGGTGACGGTCGTCGTCCACCAGCAGGACCTTCAGGGGACCGCGCCGCCCGCGTTCATCGAGCTGGCTGCGGCGCTTTTGCAGGATCGCGTCCACGGCGGACTGAGGGATACGGCGGTGGCCGCCGGCGGTCTTCCAGGCGCGCAGGGTGCCGTTTTCCACCCACAGCTGCACGGTGCGCAGGGCCACACCCAGCTGGCGCGCGGCCTCGCTGCTGGTGACATAGCTTTCTTCCCTGTCGGAACGCCGGCGCATGGGTGCCCTCCCCAGGTAGCAGTTTTACGCTTGATAGCGAATATAGCGAATACATCGATTATAGCGGATACGGACCTGGGGGTGACTCACCCGCATGGGTGGGGCGGATCAGGCGAAGTGGCGGGCCCAGCTCCGGCGGAGATGCTCGGCGAGGGTCATGGGATCAAAGGGCTTGGCGATGACGTCGATGGCGCCCAGGGCGTTGAGGGCCGCCACCTCGTGGGCCTGTACCCGGGCGGTCATGAAGACCACGGGGATGTCCGCCGTCCCCGGCAGCGCGCGGATGGCCTCCAGGGTGGCCGGGCCGTCCATGCCCGGCATCATGACGTCGAGCAGCAGCAGATCGGGCCGGAAGTCCGCCACCGCGGCGACGGCCTCCGCGCCGGAGGAACATGTACACAGGGTGAAGCCCCCCACGCCTTCCAGCGCCAGACTGGCGACGGCCTGGATATCGGTTTCGTCTTCGACGTAGAGAATGCGCTCAAGGACAGGGGGGGACATGGCCGGCTCCTTTCCCGGTGTAGCGGGCACCGGCGGGAAAACTTTATAGCGCGCAGGCAAAACACCCGACCACTCGCCTCATCCCGGCCCATGGCGGGCCGGCGGGCGACGGCCGGTCTATCTGCCGGTTTATTCTCCGGCGACCCGGATGCGCCGACGTTCGTGGCCCGGGGCCTTGGGCAGGGTGATCCGCAGTACCCCCCGCCGGTAGGTGGCCTCGGCGCGGCTTTCGTCGACCCCGGTGGGCAGGGGAATGACGCGCTGGAAGCGACCGTAGGCGCATTCCATTATATGAAAGTCGCCTTTCTTGCGGGTCTCCTCCACGCGCTTCTCGCCGCGCACGATGAGACGGTTGTCGGCCACGTCGATGTCGAAGTCCTCCGCCTCCATCCCCGGCGCCTCGAGGCGCACCAGGATTTCGTCGTCGGTCTCCTGCACTTCGGTGGTCAACAGCCCCCAGCGGGCACCGGCCAGCTCGATCTGCTCGGCCACGGTCTCCACCTCGCCCTCCCGCCTGTGCGGGGTGAAGCGGGTGAGGGCATGGGCCGCCAGGTCGCGCAGGTGGTGCCAGCCATCGAGCACGGACTCCCATGCCTGGTGGGCGCCATTGCGTACGACTTCAATGGTTCGCATGATGTCTTCCTCCCTGTTGCCTGTTTACGCGGAACGCGGTCAGCTTCGGGCGATGACGTACCTGCATGCGGCCCGGCGATCTGACCCCCGCAAGCGACCTGCCGGGTCGGATCCCGGGCACCGGGAAACCTCCGGGCAGCCGGCGGGGCAGCCCGCGGGGCCGCGCTGGCCCCACACACCGCCGTCTCTTGCCGGCCCACCCGGATCAGCCTCAGTGCTTGACCTCGATCTTCTTCGGCTGAACCTTCGCCTGCTTGGGGATGACGATCTCCAGCACGCCATTCTTGCTGCGCGCCTCGATGCCCTCTGCGTCGGCCGTGTCGGGCAGCGTGAAGCGGCGGAAAAAGGTACCGTAGGAACGCTCGATGCGCTTGTAGCCTTCCTGCTCTTCCTTCTTCTCCGTTTCCTTCTGGCCCTTGATGGTCAGGACGCCATTCTCCATGTTGACCTCGATGTCCTCGGGATTGACGCCGGGGACGTCGGCATGGATGAGGAAGCGGTCATCCTCTTCCTTGATGTCCACCGCCGGGACCCAGTCGCTGACCGTGTTGCCTTCCTCCTCGGGCAGGCGGGTTTCGAACATGCGGTCCATTTCCTTGCGCAGCTGATCCAGCATGCTCCAGGGTTCATAACGTACCAAAGTCATTTTCGTGCTCCTCTTGTTCGTTGGGTTAACGCCTTTGCGTCACAACTTGCCTCTGATGTTCTTCCATATGGTGGCGCCGGGTGATTTATCAAGGGGCGGGGCTGCCCCGGCGGCCCGCGGAAAGCTGATCCACGTCAAGGGCGGGGCAGCAAGAGGTGAAACCTCGCCCTGCGCCACCATACTTATATGGAAGGCGTCGTGGCCGGGGAGACGGGCCGCTGGGCCGGTCTGCAAAAGGCGGTGGCGGGGCTGGCCGATGTGGGCAAGCCGGGGCGCAACTTGTGTGCAGGCTGTGGATAAGCGGTGACAAAGCGGTGAACAGGCGATTTGTTGACAGCACCAGTTGTTGGGCCTATGCTCCATGGATACCACAATATCTTGTGACGGGCGCCCAGATCCCCCCAACGGTGCCCGGACACGGGAAAACCAGGGGACACACGCGTTCCGACGCCGCGCAATCCGGCGCCGTCCAAGCCACCCGCTTCCGGGCTCCCTGGTGCTGGCCATGACCGAGAACAAAAACGCGCAGGAGGAACCCGCGGACATGAAGCGTGCCGAATTATCTGACGTTACGCCCACTTCAGCAGCAGACATCGACTTCCAGGAGACCTCCCTGGACATCTGGGACAAGAAATACCGCCTGCGCGCCAAGGACGGCCGTATCATCGACAAGACCCTCGACGACACCTACAAGCGCGTGGCCCGCGCGCTGGCCGAGGTGGAGACCACCAAGGCGAAGAAGGACAAGTGGTACAGGGAATTCCTCTGGGCCCTGCGCCACGGCGCCATCCCCGCCGGGCGCATCGTCTCCAACGCCGGCGCGCAGGAGCACAAGCCCGCCACCTCCACCATCAACTGCACGGTGAGCGGCACCATCCATGACTCCATGGACGACATCCTCAACAAGGTGCACGAGGCGGGGCTGACGCTCAAGGCCGGCTGCGGCATCGGCTACGAATTCTCCACCCTGCGCCCGCGCGGGGCCTACGTGTCGGGCGCCGGCGCCTATACCTCCGGGCCGCTGTCCTTCATGGATATCTACGACAAGATGTGCTTCACGGTGTCCTCCGCCGGCGGGCGCCGCGGCGCGCAGATGGCCACCTTCGACGTCGGCCACCCGGACGTGATGGACTTCATTCGCGCCAAGCGCGAGGCCGGCCGCCTGCGCCAGTTCAATCTCTCCCTGCTCATCACCCAGGAATTCATGGAGGCGGTGCAGGCGGACGGCGACTGGAAGCTGGCCTTCCCGGTGACCGAGGACGAGGCCGCCACCGAGGGGCTGGACCTCAAGGATCCCACCCAGGTGGTATGGCGCGACTGGCCCATCAAGGCCGACTACATCACCGACGACGCCGGTCTCGTGGCCTGCAAGGTCTACAAGACCATCCGCGCGCGCCGCCTGTGGGACGTCATCATGGCCTCCACCTACGACTTCGCCGAGCCGGGTTTCATCCTCATTGACAAGATCAACGAGATGAACAACAACTGGTGGTGTGAGAACATCCGCGCCACCAACCC
>JALTLF010000180.1 GCA_027005735.1 Chromatiales bacterium
TCAGGCGGCGGCGCAGATCCTCGTCGGCCACCTGTTGAGCCAGCGCAGGATGACAGGGAACCCGGTCCACGTCGAGGCGCGCGCCGACGCCGCCGGCCTCGAGGATGTGGGCGAGATCGCCGAGCAGGCCGTCGGAGATGTCGATGGCCGCGTGTACCTGCCCGCGCAGGGCGAGTCCCGCGGTGACGCGCGGCCGGGGGCGGTGCAGGCAGGCCAGGGCGGCATCGAGACCGGCCGCGTCAGGCGCGGGGGGCATGTCCGGCAGGCTTTCCTCCAGCAGGGCCAGACCCAGTGCCGCGCCGCCCAGCGGCCCGGTTATGACGATGGCATCACCCGCGCGGGCACCGGCGCGGCCCAGCACGCCTTCGGGCGGTACCAGTCCCGCAACCGTCACGCTCATGCACAGGGGACCGCGCGTGGTGTCGCCACCGACGAGGGCCACGTCGAACTCGGCGGCCAGCGCCGCCAGCCCGCCCGCGAAGCCCTGCAACCAGTCGGCGTCCGCCGCGGGCAGGGTCAGGGCCAGGGTGAACCAGGCCGGCGCCGCGCCCATGGCGGCCAGATCGCTGAGGTTGACCGCCAGCGCCTTGTGCCCCAGCGCGGCGGGATCGGTGTCGGCATGAAAGTGCCGGCCGGCGACCAGCGTGTCGCAGGCCAGTACCAGGCGCTGCCCCTCGGGCACCGCGAGCACGGCGCCGTCGTCACCGACACCGAGCAGCACGTCCTTGCGTTGGGGAAAACCGGCGCTGAAATAGCGCGCGATGATGTCGAATTCACTCAGCGACATGACGACGGGGCGGCAGGCATGCCCATCAGCTCGCCGAGTGATGCTGCCTGACCTCGGCGGCACGCAGGCGCGCCGCCAGCTTGTCGAGGATGCCGTTGATAAAGCGGTGACTCTGCTCGGCGCCGAAATTGTGGCTCAACTCGATGGCCTCGTTGATGACCACGCGGTAGGGCACGTCCGGGCGTTCGCTGAGTTCATAGACGGCCAGGCGCAGGATGGCGCGCTCGACGAGATCGATGCTGTCCATGTCGCGCCCGGCCACCTCGGTGATGAGGGCGTCGAGCTTGTCGGTCTGCGAGGGGACGGCGTGCAGCAGGTCGCGGAACATCTCCCGGTCGAAACGCTTGTTGGCATGTTCCTGCAGGAACTGCGCCTCGATGTCGCGGATATTCCCTCCGGCGATCTGCCACTGATAGAGGGCCTGCATGGCCAGCTGGCGGGCGCGGTTGCGCGCATTGCTCATGGTGATGCCTGCCCCTCAGCCCAGTTGCTGCAACAGGTTGACCATCTCGATCACCGACATGGCCGCCTCGCCGCCCTTGTTGCCGGCCTTGGTGCCGGCGCGCTCGATGGCCTGTTCGATGGAATCCACCGTCAGCACGCCGAAGGCCACCGGCAGATCATGTTTCATCATCACCGCGGACAGACCCCTGGTACACTCACCCGCCACGTAGTCGAAGTGCGGCGTGCCGCCGCGGATCACCGCGCCGAGGGCGATGATGGCGTCGTACTTGCGCGCCGCCGCCATGCGTTGCACCACCAGCGGCAGCTCGTAGGCGCCGGGCACGCGCACGATTTCGATGTCGTTGTCGCTGGCGCCGTGGCGCCGCAGGGTATCCAGCGCGCCTTCCAGCAGGCTCTCGGTGATGAAGCTGTTGAAGCGCGCCACGGCGAGGCCGAAACGCTGGCCCTTGATCACCAGGTCGCCTTCGATGGTCTTGATGTTTGTCATGGTAGTACCTGCCTGTTTAACAAAACTTTCAAGTATAGTTGTTCAACTTGTCCTGAAACCACTGCATTTTCATAAACTCGCCTACCGGCAAGAGGACTGAGCTCCAACCCCCTCACCCCAACCCTGTCCCCCAGGGGGGAGAGGAGGTTACGATACTCACCAAACCAGACGATCCGTCCCCTCCCCCTCAGGGTGGCGCCGCCATGGATGGCGGTGGTAGAGCGAAGCAGGACGCCCGAGCCGAAAGGACAGGGTGAGGGGATGGAAAAGGCCCTTATCCTGCCTCTTGCCGGCACTGTCGAAATCAGACAACAGCCGTTCTTCGACGACAGCTAAATACGTGTTCCGACTACCCGATCACCCTGGAACAACCGAATTGCCTCGTTTGCCTGCCTCTCTCCGAGACAAGGTTTACGGACACGCGATACATACGTCCCTGTACGCTCGACAGCCGGGGCCGCTCCGGGCCTCCTGCCCTCTAGCGGCATTAGTACATCCATGTACGTCATCCCTGCGGCTGACGGTCCGTAAACCTTGTCCCGGAGAGAGTTCGCACCTGTAAACTGTAGTGGAATTCGGAACACGTATTTATCGCTTCTGCTCCTGCCCGCTGCTCTCGTCGTAGACATACTCGTCCACCTCCAGCTCGAAGCCCGACAGCCCGTGCATCTTCTTGGGCGCACTCATGACGCGCATGCGGCGCACACCGAGATCGAGGAGGATCTGCGCGCCGATACCGTAACTGCGCAGGTCCTCGGGCTGCTCGTGCTGGGCCATGACCTCGCCCTGGTCCTGCTTCGCGTAACGCTCGATGCGGTGGATCAGCGAGTCGCCTTCCATGGGCAGGCGCAGCACCACCACCACACCCTCGCCCTCGGCGGAGATCCGCCGCAGCACGTCGCGCAGCGGCCAGCCGCAGTCATCGCGCAGGCTGCCGAAATTGTCACACAGGCAATCGGAGACATGCACGCGCACCAGGGTCGGGCGTTCCGCCTCGGGCTCACCCTTGACCAGCGCCAGGTGCACGCTGTTGTCGATGAGGTTGCGGTAGGCATGCATCCTGAAGTCGCCGTACTCGGTGGGCATGTCGCAGGAGCTGACGCGCTCGACGGTCTTTTCCTTCTGCATGCGATAGTGGATCAGATCGGCGATGGTGCCGATCTTGATGTCATGTTCCTTCGCGAATACCTCCAGGTCCGGGCGCCGCGCCATGGTGCCGTCCTCGTTGAGGATCTCGACGATCACCGCCGCCGGCTCGTGGCCGGCGAGGCGTGCGAGGTCGCAGCCCGCCTCGGTGTGCCCCGCGCGGGTGAGCACGCCGCCGGGCTGCGCCATGAGCGGGAAGACGTGCCCGGGGGTGACGATGTCCTGCGGACCGGCATCGGGGGCCACCGCCGCCTGGACGGTGACGGCGCGATCCGCCGCGGAGATGCCGGTGGTCACGCCACGCGCGGCCTCGATGGAGAGCATGAAGTTGGTGCCGTGGATGTCGCCGGTGTGCTGTACCATGGGCGGTAGCTTGAGTTGTTCGCAACGCTCCTGCGTGAGGGTCAGGCAGATCAGGCCGCGCCCGTAGCGCGCCATGAAGTTGATGGCGTCGGCATCGACACAGGATGCCGCCATGATCAGATCGCCTTCGTTTTCGCGATCCTCGTCGTCCATGAGGATCACCATCCTGCCCTGGCGAATGTCCTCGATGAGTTCTTCGATACTGTTGAGTGCCATCGTACAACCTGTTTGCTATGACTTGATGAACCCGCTCCGGCGCAGGAGTGCCTCGCTGATGCCGGCGCCACCCCCGGCCAGCGTGGCCTGCGGATCGGCGGCCGCCTCGCCCAGCAGGAGGCGCTCCAGGTAGCGGGCGATGATATCGATCTCCAGGTTCACCCTGTCCCCCGCCTGCAGGGCGCCCATGGTGGTCTCCTGCAGGGTGTGGGGCACGATGTTGAGCATGAATTCCGCGCCGCTGACGCTGTTGACCGTCAGGCTGATGCCGTTGATACAGATGGATCCCTTCGCGGCGATGTAGCGCGCCAGCTCATCCGGCGCACGCATGACGAAGCGTTCCGAACGTCCTTCGCTGTAGCGCTTGACCACCTCGCCAAGCCCGTCCACGTGCCCGCTGACCAGGTGGCCGCCCAGGTGGGTCGTCGGCGTGAGAGCCTTTTCCAGGTTCACGCGCCGTCCCGCGCGGACACCCCGCAGGGCCGTGCAACGCAGGGTCTCGGCGGAAACATCGGCCTGGAAACCGTCGCCGGGCAGATCCACCACCGTCAGGCACACACCGTCCACGGCAATACTGTCGCCGAGCGCCACGTCGGCGAGATCCAGCTTGCCGGTGGCAATGCGCAGGCGCGTGTCCTCGCCCTGCGGCGCCACCGCCGCCACTTCGCCAACGGCCTGTATGATACCGGTAAACATCTACACAAAAGTCCCGTCCGAGTTTATCGCGCCGGGGGCGGCGCTCCTACAGGATCCAGATAAAAATCCGTTCCTGTGCAAGCTGGCAACATTGGCCCGTTCCCTTTCAAGCCGCCTTCACCGGCCGCGCCGAGATGCGCCAGTCCTCGCCCACGCGGCGGATGTCGGTGATGTCCAGCGCAAGCTTCTTCTCCATGCTGTCGATCCCCGGGAGGTGGAACAGGGGCCGCGCCTCGTGGCCCATCAACACCGCCGCCATGTAGATACAGATTTCATCCACCAGGCCCTGGCGCAGAAAACTGCCGCTCAGGGTGGCGCCCATCTCCAGCATGACCTCGTTGGCCTCCTGCTGGCCAAGGTAGTCCAGCACCGCCGCCGGGTCCACCGCGCCGTTGCATGACGGCATGAGGATGACCTCGGCGCCCGCGCGTCGCAGGGGCTCGGCGAGCCCTTCCTCCTCGCAACAGGTCATCACCAGGGTGCGCCCGGGCAACGCGAGCATCTTCGCCGTGGGCGGCATGCTAAGGTGCGTATCCAGCACCACCCGCCACGGCTGGCGTTGATCCTCCGGCATGTCGGGCAGGCGCACGCTGAGCGAGGGGTCGTCCGCCAGCACCGTGCCCACGCCGGTGAGGATCACCGAACTGCGCGCGCGCAGGCGGTGCACGTCCTCGCGCGCCGCGGCGCCGGTGATCCACTTGCTCTCCCCCGAGGCCAGCGCCGTGCGCCCGTCGAGGCTCATGGCCAGCTTGCTGCGCACCCAGGGACGACCACACTGCATGCGCTTGATATATCCCGGGTTGAGGGCGCGGGCCGCGTCCGCCATCAACCCGCTGGCGACCTCGATGCCCGCCTCGGCCAGTTGCGCCAGCCCCCTGCCCGCCACCTGCGGGTTGGGATCCTCCATGGCCGCCACCACCCGCGCCACGCCGGCCCGGATGAGGGCCTCGCTGCACGGCGGCGTGCGCCCGTGATGGGAACAGGGCTCGAGGCTGATGTAGGCCGTGGCGCCGCGCGCATGACTGATCCCGGCGTCGTCGAGGGCGTGGATCTCCGCGTGCGGGCCGCCTGCCTTCTGGTGCCAGCCCTCGCCCACCACCCTGCCCTCGCGCACCAGCACGCAACCCACGCGCGGGTTGGGATCGGTGCCGTAGAGGCCTCGCCGGGCAAGGCGAATGGCCTGTGCCATGAAACGGTGATCGTCGGCGGAAAACTCCATCATGGCGAACCGTTTCAGTCCTCGTCGTCGGAGAGCAGCGAGATCTGCTGGCGCCGCTCTTCCGGCGACGGGCTGTTCTTCAGGCGATCGATCTCTTCCTGGAAGGCGCTGATGTCCTGGAAGCTGCGATACACCGAGGCGAAACGCACGTAGGCCACCTGGTCGAGATTGCGCAGCTCGTCCATGACCCATTCGCCGATGACGCGGGAAGGCAGCTCGCGTTCACCGGAGGCGCGCGCCAGGTGCAGGATGCGGCCGATGGCCGCCTCCACTTCCTCGGTGTTCACCGGGCGTTTTTCCAGCGCCCGCAACATGCCGCCGGCGAGCTTCTTCTCGTCGAAGGGCACGCGACTGCCGTCCTGCTTGACGATGCGCGGCAGGGCCAGCTCGGCGGTCTCGAAGGTGGTGAAGCGCTCGCCGCAAGACTGACATTCGCGGCGGCGGCGCACCATCGCACCCTCGTTGGCGAGGCGCGAGTCGATGACCTTGGTGTCGTCGGCTGAGCAGAATGGGCAGTGCATATAAAATCTCTAACCTGAGAATCACAGGAGCGGCGCCTTTGTGCCCTTTGGGTACTCGCCGCAATTGTCGCACCTGGCGCGCAATTTTCGCGCCGGGGCGGCGCTCCTACAGTTCAATCACCATAAACGGGAAGCCGTTTACAGATTTCCAGGACCTTCGCCCTGGTGGTTTCGATGACCTTTGCGTCGCCGCGGGCGTCGATGACGTCGCACATCCAGCCGGCCAGTTCGGTGCAGTCCTTCTCGTCGAAGCCGCGCGTGGTCACCGCCGGGGTGCCGACGCGGATGCCGCTGGTGACGAAGGGCGACTGGGGATCGTTGGGCACGGCGTTCTTGTTGACGGTGATATTGGCCGCGCCCAGCCAGGCGTCCACGTCCTTGCCGGTCAGGCCGCTCTCGATGAAGCTCACCAGGAAGAGATGGTTGTCGGTGCCGCCGGAGACGATATCGTGACCGCGCTCGACGAAGACCTTTGCCATGGCACGCGCGTTCTTCACCACCTGCTGTTGGTAGGTGCGAAACGCCGGCTGCAGGGCCTCCTTGAAGGCCACCGCCTTGGCGGCAATGACGTGCATCAGCGGCCCGCCCTGGGTGCCGGGAAAAATCATGGAATTGAACTTCTTCTCGATGTCCGGGTTGGACTTCGCCAGGATGATGCCGCCGCGCGGCCCGCGCAGGGTCTTGTGGGTGGTGGAGGTCACCACGTCGGCCACGGGCACCGGGTTGGGGTACTCGCCGGCGGCGACGAGGCCGGCGACGTGGGCCATGTCCACCATCAGCCAGGCGCCCACGCTGTCGGCGATGTCGCGGAAGCGTTGCCAGTCCATGACGCGGGAATAGGCGGAGAAACCGGCGACGATCATCTTCGGCCGGTGTTCCTTCGCCAGCGCCTCCACCTGGGCATAGTCCACCTCGCCGGTGGCTTCGTCGAGGCCGTACTGCACGGCATTGAACAGCTTGCCGGAGAAGTTCACCTTCGCGCCGTGGGTGAGGTGCCCGCCGTGGGCGAGGCTCATGCCGAGCACGGTGTCGCCGGGCTCGCACAGGGCGAAGTACACCGCGGCATTGGCCTGCGAACCGGAATGGGGCTGGACGTTGGCATAGTCGGCGCCGAAGAGTGCCTTCGCGCGGTCAATGGCCAGTTGCTCGGCCACGTCCACGTTCTCGCAGCCGCCGTAGTAGCGCTTGCCGGGGTAGCCCTCGGCGTACTTGTTGGTCAGCACCGAGCCCTGCGCCGCCATGACGCGCGGGCTGGCGTAGTTCTCCGAGGCGATGAGTTCGATGTGCTCTTCCTGGCGGCGGCGCTCTTCTTCCATCGCCTGCCACAGATCGTCGTCGAAACCGGCTATGGTCATCTTGCTGTCAAACATGGAATCCCTCAAAATCGCGACGCCCGGGAGGGCGTCTTGTAAATCAAATAGTTAGTGAAATGCCGCCGCCTCCGCGGGGGAACCGGGCAGTCTCGGAAAACGGCGTCAAGCTTACCCCATCCGGGGGGAAAATGCATTTTGCATGAGGGACTTAGGGTCATCTCGCGGAAAGACGCCCCGCTCGTGGCGGGGGAGAGGCGCCTTTCCCGCGAGCAAAAAAAGACCCCGCACGAGGCGGGGTCAATACCAGTCGCAATGCGGGATTGAGTACGGCGCCAGGCACCGCACTCCGCACTAAGCCGGGAAATTCACTGCAAGCAGCAAGTCTCCCGACCACCTCCCGGCGAACTCACCGCTGATTCGGGATCAGCAGTCAGCCCCCCGGAACCGGTGGCGGGGACGCCGGTAACACGTCCCCGCGCGTTCTGTAAGCCGGATCCTCAGTCGTCCTCGCCGCTACCACCGGCTGCGGCCGTGAGGGCGGCCTCGATGGCGGACGGCGCGCACATGATGGAGGCAAAGCTGTTGCTGCCCATCATGGACAAGTCCGGGAAACTGATGGCGATGCGGAACTCCGCCGGCAGGGCATAGACCTTGCCCTTGTCGATGAGCATCTCGTAGGGCAGATGGCCGGTGGACTTCACCTTCTTGAAGTCGATGCGTTCCATGATGTAGGCATCACCGGAGCACTCGGTATCACTGTCGGGACCGGCCATGCTCACGCCGATGACGGCCTGCTGCTTGCCGGGGATATCCACGCGATAGACCTTGCGCACGCCGCCCGCACCTTTGGCCAGGTTGGCCTCCACGGCACGCACGGCGGCTTCGAAGCCGGGGTATTCCGCCAGTTCCAGGCGATCATCGAAATAGGGCATCAGCCACTTGTAATGATAATCGCGCAGATCCTCGGCAGTGAGCCCCTCGTCGGGACCGTATTCGCCCTGGTCCCCCAGGGCCGCCGCCAGCGCCTTGCGTACATCGGCAAGATCGCCCTTCAGGCGATAGACATTGGCGGTATAAAGGGGATTGGTGTACGCCACCTGGATCTCGCCGTCGGCCTTGGTGATGGTCACGCGCTGCGTGGCGCCAAAGCCGCCGAAGGGCGTCTGCGCCGCGGTGTTCTTCAGGCTGTCGTTGGTGACGACGATGATGTGTGCCGTGGGATAGGGCTCCACTTCGCCCACCACCTGGAAACCGGCGGCGGTGAGCTTGCCCTTGACCGCGGCCACCGTGGCGGCCATGTCGCCACTGCCCCTGGAGGCCAGCACGTAGGGTTTGAGGGTGGCGGCCGCCTGAGCCGCCGCGGAAAGCCCTGCCAGCAGGAACAGGCAGAGCGCAAATCTGATCAGTTTGTTCATAACCACCTCAACGGGATACGGGTTGGGCCGGCAAAAAATTATTATTGTGTGTGCCGGGAAAACTGCCGGGGCAGACGCCCCGGCAGTCAACTGGCATTGCGCTGTTAGCTACGCCCGTGGGCTTAGAACTTCCAGGCCCAGCTGGCTTCCACTTCCCACTGGGTCATTTCCAGCGTGATGGTCTGCGCAGTGGGGTCCATGCCGTTCGGACCGGTCACGCTGGACTTGGGTGCATACATGGCGGCGAAGTTGAACTCGCTGTCCGGACCCGTGTCCTTGGTGAAGCCGAAGGTGAAGTGCTCTTCCATGACGCCCGGCGCCAGAATGTTGAAGATGGTCTCCGACGGCGGGATGGGCTGGCTGCCAGTGGAGAAGCCCACGCGCCAGGTGTAACCACCGCTGCCATCCCACTGGTAGCCGATCTTGTAGACCGTCATGTCTTCCCAGCCGAAACCGGCACCATTATCCGTACCCAGATTCCCAGGGCCAATCAGCGAAAGCGGATTGGCAATGGAAGCGATGTCCGAGTAGTTGATCTGCTGGATGTCGAAGACCAGCTTGGAGCTGGGGGTGACGTCATAGGCCAGACCCAGGGTCCAGGTGGAGGGGATGTTGAAATCACCCTGCTCGGCGAACAGACCGCGGTAGTTGTCGAACTCGCTCATCTGCATTTCGCTCTGGTAGGACGCCGCCAGGGTCATGCCCGGGGCCACTTCGCCCTGCCAGCCCAGCTTGAAGCCGTAGCCGTAGGAGTCATCCACACCACGGTTACTGAGGTTCGCCGAATCGGAAGAAAAGCCGGCGAAAGAAGCCAGGCCCGTCGCTTCGAAACGCTGGTAGGCGAGAACCACACTGGCGCCCCAGGACGAGGTGGCATCGATCTTGGCCGAGTAGCTGACATTGAAGAACAACTGCTCCAGATTGACGCCTGCCGCTCCAGCACAATAGGTGCCCGTAGAACCGGGTACAGGGCAGAAAGCGTTGGCAAAGGCCGGGTAATCGGTATTCATGCCGCCGTTGCCGTAGATGGTCAGGCCCACGGAGCTGCTGGCATCCAGCATCCAGTTGCGCGCGAAATGGGGAATGATGAAGTAATCACTGTCGCTTTCCACGGTTCCAGGCGCCAGACCAAAGGTACCTGCACCGCCACTGGGATTGCCCGTCACGGTATATTGACGCGGGGACGGGCTGAACAGGGCGGCGCCCACGTCCATGCGGTTGCCCACCCACACCATGCCGGCGGGGTTGGTGGCGGCGGCCATGGCGTCCTGGGGCAGGGCGACGCCGGCGCCGGCCAGGGCCTTGTTCTTGGTGCCGTAACCGTGGGCGAAATAACCGTTGGTGGCCATTGCGGAGCCCGGCGCCAGGATGGCGGCGACAATGGAGGCAATGGCAAGCTGCTTGACCTGCTGTTTCATAACTCTCTCCTCGACAAGTTCCGGTTTCGACAAACCGAAATATGATTGTTGTATTTTCGATACACTATGTTGCAAAAGTGATACATCGCAATAGTGCATGAAGCAGTGGAATACTGCTTCGCAGTGTGAACCGTGTCAAGAGCTTTTTCTTATTTTCTAACGCGGTGATGTACTGTTATACCGAGTCTAAATTATTCAGTACGTACTGATGCGGTAATACGGGCCCCGTCACGGCCCCTGTATTCCCAACGACGTCTTCACCGACAAACCCCGCACGATTGCGGCGAGTCGAACCCCCGTGCATCTTGTGCTTTAATGCCGGGAACAGGGATTTTTCAAACAATAGCTCAATAACGAGGGGAGACCACCATGCGACGTCACCTGTGTGCATACCTGAAAAGTATTCTCGCCATTAGCGCGCTGTCCATTGCCGGGCAGGCGGCACTGGCCTCGGGCTTCCGCGTGCCGGAAGTCTCCACCGCCGGCACCGGCCTGGCCAATGCCATCGTGGCCAATTCCGATGAGCTGGGCGCGCTCACCTACAACCCGGCCGCCATGAGCTACCACAAGGGCAACAACGTGGTCGGTGGCCTCGCCTTCCTGGCGCTGGACATGTCCGTGGTCCCCCAGGCAGGCACGCCCAACGACAGCAAGGTGAAGAGCTTCTTCACCATTCCCAATGTCTATTTCTCCGGCGACCTGCAGAACGGCTGGTGGTGGGGGCTGGGCATCAACGCTCCCTTTGGCCTGGAAACCAACTGGCCGCCGGGCACTTTTACCAATGGCGGGAGCGGGGCGCCCACACTGAGCCGTATCAAGATGGCAAATTTCAATCCCAATGTCTCCACCATGATCGGTCCCAACACCAGTTTCGCTTTCGGCATCGACTTTTATGACGTGCGTGAGGTTGCATTGGACGCCATTCAGGCACCGGTCAGGGGTTCTGGTGACGGCATAGGCTTCAACGTCGCCATCATGCACAAGGCCGGACCCTGGACCTTCGGCGGTTCCTATCGTTCTTCCGTGAATGCCGACATCACCGGTGCCGTCTCCGCCGCACCTGCCACGACCTCGCTGGAGTTCCCATCCCTGTTACAGGTGGGCGCCAGCTACCAGGTGAACCCTGCCATGACGGTCGAGTTCGACGTGGAATTCACCGGCTGGAGTTCTTTCGATGTCATTACCATTTATGCTCCCGCTGCCGGAACCCCCATCACCAGCACCAACAACTGGGAGGACACCACCACCTACCGCCTGGGCCTGACCTACAAGGTCAACAACGACACGCGCATGTGGTTCGGCTATTCGTTCGATGAAACCCCGCAGCCCGATGCCTATTTCTCCGCCCGCGTGCCCGGCGCCGACCGCCAGCTGTTCTCAATCGGCATGGCCCGCAACATGGGCGGCTGGGAGCTGGAAGCTTCGTACATGTTCGTCGATGTGGACACGCGCACCATCAATTCTTCGGTCGTTCCGACTACCGACCTGAACGGTACGCTGGCCTACAACGGCACCTACACCTCGGACGTCTCCATCCTCAGCATTGGCCTGAGCAAGAAGTTCTGAGCGCCCGGATCAGGGCAGCGACATGGAAAACCCGGCCCCCTGAAAAGGCGGCCGGGTTTTTTTGCGCCCGTTAATAATGCTTCTCACCACAGAGGACACGGAGGACACAGAGAAATTCCTTGCGGGTGGTCCCCTGGATGACCGGTGACCGGCCACTATCCAGCACGGGTTTTCTGGGGCCATTCCCGTGCATGGTGGGAATCCATCGGTCACTGGTGCCAGCCAGTCACTGGATCCCCGATCTTCGCCTTGCCTCGCATGGCTCTCCGCGGAATGACGAAAAAGGTTTTCTCTGTGCCCTCCGTGGTTAATCCAATTTCATCTGTTGGCGAGCAATTTCAACATCGCCGGCATCCAGCGCGAAGGGGAAGGAGCAGATGTCGCCCGGCGGGGAGTCGCCGTAGGGGCGGTTGCAGGCGGAGATGTCCTCGGCCTCCTTGCCGGGGCAGCCCGAGGTACGAAACGGCAGGCCCGAGTCGATGACGGCTTCGAGTTCCGCGCGCGTCATGCCGAAGTCCACCACCCTGCCCCGCCCGTCGAAGGCCATGGCATCGAGGCGCACACCGCGGTAGTCGATGAGGTAGCGCGCCAGCTGCACGCGCCGCCACTGGCCTCGATCCACCGGCGCCCAGTCTTCCATGAGCGAGCCCTGCTCGGGAAAGAAGGCGAACAGGTGGTTGTGTCCGCCCAGGTCGCGGATCTGCTGGCAGACGCGCAGAAATTCCTGCTCGGTTTCACCCATGCCACTGATCAAATGCGCGCCGAAGCGTTCGGGGCCGAAGATCTCGGCTGCCCAGCCGATCACCTGCCAGTATTTTTCCCAACGATGCGGGCTGGCCACCGCGCGCCCGCGCGTGCGTTCAAAGATTTCCGGGGTGGCGGCGTCCAACGCCACGGTGAAGATCTCCGCGCCCAGGTCCTTCATGCGCAACAGGTCGTCACGCGCCAGCGTGGTGGGATTGGAGAGAATGGAGACAGGAATATGCGGCAATTCGCGCACCCATTTCTCCAGCAACACGAAGGTGTCGGCATCGGAGTCGGGGTGGGTGATCTGCGAAATGCACATGCGCTGGAACTGGCCGCGGTCGTCGCCCTGCTTCACCCGCGCGATGATGTCGTCGTAACTCACCGTCGGCCAGTCCACGCGAATGAAGTTGCGATCGGCGTAGTCGCGGTTCTCCTCGCGGTGGCGCGCCAGGCCGCAATAGGCGCAGTTGGCGCGACAGCCCTGGGGGTAGGTCACCAGCAGGTTGAGACAGTGGGTACAGGGCGTGCGGTACATGCGCCCGGGAATGAGCCCCAGCGTGATGGCCGCGGCGGTGGACAGTTGCACGTACGCCGGCGAACGCATGGCCGGCGTGGGCCGTGCCGTGTCAGGTCGGTACATGTTCGTGACAGGTATTTCCATCGTCATGCTTTTTCGTTAAACAAATTCACCACAGAGGGCACAGAGAACACGGAGAAAAACAAAAATTGACCGTACCTGATTTTCCTTTCGATATGCTTCCCAACACCAGAACCTCTTACCGAGTCTGATTGCTGGTTTTGCAATTATTTACTCTGTGTACTCTGTGCCCTCTGTGGTTAAAGGTATTCAATTTTGCTCATGCCGCGAAGTATTCCGGGAAGACGACCCAGCCGCGTCGCGCCGCGGCGTCGTCGAAACGCCCCGCGCGCCAGGCGGCCCGCATTTCCGCGCGGCGCGCGCAGGCGCGGCGCAGGGAAGCGCCG
>JALTLF010000181.1 GCA_027005735.1 Chromatiales bacterium
CTGGGTTTTAGTCGTCAAGAAACAGTGTGACAGTCCCATGTGACAGGAGAACGACAACATAAAAAAACCCCGCCACCAGGGCGGGGTTATCGGTCATACCGGCAGGCGCGAACTTACTGGAGCGCGGCCAGATTCTTTTTGACCACCGAGGCGGGCAGCGGGATGTAGCCATCCTTGACTACCACGGCCTGACCCTGACGGGAGTTGACCATGCGCAGGAACTCCCTGACCAGCGGTTCCAGCGGACGGTTCGGCTGCTTGTTGACATAGATGTACAGGAAGCGGGCCAGCGGATAGCTGCCGTTGACGGCATTTTCCGGCGTGGCGGCAACAAAGGGCTTGCCGGGCTTCCTGACCAGGGGCACCGCGCGCACACCGGTGGTGCGGTAGCCGATACCGGAGTAGCCGATGGCGTTCAACGAGGCGGATACCGACTGGACCACCGAGGCCGAACCCGGTTGCTCGTTGACGGTGGGTTTGTAGTCACCCTTGCACAGGGCCTTCTTCTTGAAATAGCCGTAGGTGCCGGAGACCGAGTTGCGGCCAAAGAGCTGGATGTCGCGGTTGGCCCAGGCGCCGGTGAGGCCCAGGTCACCCCAGGTGCGGATGTCCTTCGGATAGCCGCACTTGCGGGTGGAAGAGAAAATCGCATCCACCTGGGGGATGGTCAGCCCCTTGATGGGGTTGTCCTTGTGCACGTACACGGCGAGGGCGTCGATGGCAACGGGAATGGCCACCGGCTTGTACCCGTGACGACGCTCGAAGGCCTCCAGCTCCCTGGCCTTCATCTTGCGGCTCATGGGACCCAGGTTGGAGGTGCCCTCGGTGAGCGCGGGCGGCGCGGTGGAGGAACCGGCGGCCTGGATCTGGATGTTGACGTTGGGGTAGAGGCGCTTGAATTCCTCGGCCCACAGTGTCATCAAATTGGCCAGCGTGTCGGAACCCACGCTGCTGATGTTGCCGGCAACGCCCGAAGCCTTCTGGTAAGTCGGGATAGCGGCGTCGATCTTCGGTGCTGCCAGTAGCGGGGTCGCCACCAACATGGCCACGGCAAAAGTGGCCAACTTGATTGCTTTCTTGTTAAACATAAACGTGTCCCCTCAAGGAGTTGGTAATCTTCATCAAAACCGCCACAAGTATCCAACCATTGTTTGACGAGCCGATGACACGGATATGACAGATTTGTGACAGCCTCAGGAACTCGCCGCCGGCGGCAGGCTGTCATCCTGCTCGGCATGCGCGACGCGCTCGGTGGGAAAGCGGCAGGTAAAGGTGGAGCCCCGGTTGACCTGGCTGCGGATATCCAGCTGCGCATCGTGACGACCGAGGATGTGCTTGACAATGGCCAGGCCCAGCCCGGAGCCGCCGGACTCCCGCGAGCGGGCCACGTCCACGCGATAGAAACGCTCGGTGAGACGCGCGATGTGCTGGGGCGCGATGCCGATGCCGTTGTCCTGAACCTCGAAACAGGCGCCGCCATCGTCGGCGGCATACCAGCGCACCATGATTTCCCCCCCGGGCGGCGTGTAATTGATGGCATTTACCAGCAGATTCATGAAGGCGCTGTCCAGTTCCTTGCTGTTGCCGCGCAGGTACAGATCCTTATCCACATCCCACCTTATATGGTGCTGCTTCTCGCCGTTGAGCAACGCGGCCTCCTCCTGCAGCGCCGTCAGTAACTGCGGAACGATAACGACCTCGTTGGCCACCTTGGTCTCCTGATTCTCGAGACGCGAGAGCATCATGAGGTCCTCGACCAGTCCCTGCATGCGCGCCGCCTGCTGGGACATCAGCTCTACTGCGCGTTGTCGCTCTTCCTCGGTGACGCCTTCATGGACGAGATTCTCGAGGAAACCCCGCATCACCGTCAGGGGCGTGCGCAGCTCGTGGGAGATATTGGCGACGAAGTCGCGGCGCATGTCCTCCACGCGCCGAAACAGGGTGACATCGCGGATCAGCACCAGCTCCTGCTTGTTGCCGTAGGGCACCCGCCGCGCGGTCAGGATGACGCCCTCCTTGCGCGGCGACTCGAACTCCACGCGCCCCTCCGGCTCAGGCTCGCCGAAATAGCGCACGAAGTCTGGATTGCGGATGAGGTTGGTGAGCCGCTGGCCGACGTCGGCGGGATAACGCAGGCCAAGCAGTTTCTCCGCCGACTCGTTCCACCACTCGATGTTGCCGGTGCGATCCAGCACCACCACGCCGTCGGGCAGGGCGGCGGTGGACTCGCGGAAGCGGTTGAGCAACTTGACGATGCGCTTGTTACGCGCGCGGGAGCGTTGTTGCAGGCGATAGATACCGTTGAAGACCTCGCCCCACAGGCCGCCGGCCAGCGGTGGGACGTATTTCTTGCCCTTCTGCAGCCAGCGTTGCAGGCGCAGGAGGTTGCGGAAATACCACAGGAACAGGCCAGCGAAGAAGATCGCCAGCACGAGACTGAGGTGGCCGAACAGGAATCCCACGGCGACAGCCAGCCCGGCCATCGCCACGATGCGGCGAATCTCTTCCCAGCCCTGTTTTGGCAAAGTCTGTTAAACCTGTGTGGAAAACCGGTAGCCCGCGCCCCGCACGGTCTGGATCAGGCGGTCATGGCCGCCGGGTTCCAGCGCCTTGCGCAGGCGGCGGATATGCACGTCGATGGTGCGTTCCTCAATGTAAACGTTATCGCCCCAGACCTGATCAAGCAACTGGTTGCGACTAAAAACCCGCTCCGGATGGGTCATGAAAAAGTGCAGCAGGCGGTACTCGGTGGGCCCCAGCTGCAGTTCCGCGCCGTTGACCGTCACCCGGTGGCTGGCGGGGTCGAGGCTGAGGCCCCGGGCCTCCAGCGGCCGCGCGCCGGTATCTCCCCTGCTACGACGCAGCAGGGCGCGGATGCGCGCCAGCAGTTCCCGAGGGGAGAAGGGCTTGGTGACGTAGTCGTCGGCGCCCTCCTCCAGCCCCTGGATGCGGTTTTCCTCTTCGCTACGGGCAGTGAGCATGATAATGGGCAATTGCCGGGTACGTTCCGCACGTCGGATTCGCCGCGCCAGTTCCACGCCGCTCAGCCCCGGCAGCATCCAGTCCAGCAGGACCAGATCCGGCCGCTGTTCGCGGATCAGGCGCTCGCCCTCGCTGGCATCCCCGGCCTCGATGACCTCGAAATCCTCGCGGGCCAGGGTGTAGCGCAGCATCTCGCGGATAGCCACCTCGTCTTCCACCAGAAGTATCTTCGCCTTCATGCCCGTGTTGATATCATGTGCAAGCTGCTGTCTTGCCATGGCACCTGTCTCTCCTGCCGGTTCCGTTACCCGGCATTACAACCGACCAACATGACAGGCCCGTGACAATCGTCCCCGGCGCGATTGTTGACTGCAACACATTTTTGATGCCTAATCAAACAGTTATTTAGTGGTAATTGTGAACGATCCCCAGGCCGGGCGCACCGAACCCGCCCTATACTGAAGATGGTGTCGAAGCATATATTACCAAACCATAATTTGAGCCCGATAAATATCCAGGTGGAGCCCGTGAAGAAGATCTCCCTGCTCGTCCTCACCGTCCTCATCGTCTCCCTTGCCCCACAGGCGCAGGCGGCGGAATACATGTATGTCAGCGACCAG
>JALTLF010000182.1 GCA_027005735.1 Chromatiales bacterium
TGGCAACAAGGCCAAGCATCATTCCAATGCCTGCGCCGGCCAGCACGTCGGTGGGATAGTGCAGACCCAGAACCACGCGCGAAACGGCCACCAGCGCCGCGAAGGGGGCGAGCAGCCAGGCGAGTTCCGGGTAAAAGTGGATTGCAATCAGACTAAACGATATCGCATGCAGGGTATGACCCGATGGAAAGCTGTAGCGATCCAGTGGCGCCGCGCCAAGCTGGATATCATCACGTTGCGTGTAGGGCCGCGGGCGCTCGGTGAGCGCCTTGACGATCTTGTAGATGATGACACCCACCAGAGAGGCAAGGCCCATGCGCATGGACACTTCGAGCGCCGACATGCCATATATGAGTGGCAAAAGCGCCATCAACATATACCACAGCACACCATCGCCCAATCGACTGACGATCGAGAAGAATACCCTGATCTGGCCGCGGCGACAGACACGATTTGCCCAACCGCAACAGGCCAGTTCCCATTCGGCCCAGCGATGCGCAAGGCTGGCGCCTCCTGTTTCAATCATGCGTTATTATCCCGTTACTGCTTTACCTGAAACATAGTTAGTCGGTATGGCAGGTATGTTTCAGGAACACGACAAAATCATGACAGGATGTGGGTGATGATTATGCTCAAGCTACCTTTCCGGTGGATGTATCCGCAGGTACTACGGGCTCGAGAAAGCTTCGCATCTTCAGAGACTTCTGCCTGTCCGACCAGTGTATCAATTCCAGCTTTCCATCCTGGTGTTCTACCAGCGCGGTGCAGCTCTCCACCCAGTCACCGCAGTTAAAGTACTCCACGCCATGATACTTTCCGATGTGTGCGCGGTGAATGTGGCCACAAACCACGCCGTCGGTACTGCGTCGGCGCGCCTCCCAGGCAGCGGCGCGCTCAAAGTTCTCAATATGCTTACGTGCATTGCGCACCCGCACCTTTAGAAACGAGGACAAGGACCAGTATGAGAAACCCATCATGCTGCGTAGCTGGTGTACGCGCCGGTTCAACCACATCAACAGGTCGTAGCCACGGTTGCCAATAAAAGACACCAGGCGCCCGCATTTTATCACGGCGTCGAACTCGTCACCGTGGAGCAACAGCAGTCGCTTTCCTCCAATGGTGTTGTGGATATATTCCCGACGTATGGAGAGATTGCCGAATACGGTACCACTGTATTCACGAAAGGAATCATCGTGGTTTCCCGGGATATAGATGACACGGGTTCCTCTGCGCATCATATCGAGGATCTTCCGCACCACGTCGCTGTGATCCTGTGGCCAATACACCGACTTTCGCATGGCCCATATATCGAAGATGTCGCCGACGAGAAATAGCTTTTCACACTCGACGCTGGACAGAAAAGACAGCAGGAATTCCGACTTGCAGTCGCGCGAACCAAGATGCACATCGGAGATCCAGATGGCGCGATAGCGTCTCGTGGCGAAAGACCCTGTATTCATGGCGACACCCGAAAGTTTCCCTTTGCCTTAATCCTGAATCAACGCCGTTAAAATTGAACGACCAGATGGTGACAGTCCTGTTATCCTCACGTCGCCGTGGCACACTCAGGCGAATCAGCGGAAAATCGCTCGAGACAATCAATCAGCTGGTCGACTATCACCGACCAGTCATAACATTCGGCATGATTACGTGCCGCGCGACCGAGCCGGGTCAACAACGCCTTTTCGCCCGCAAGTTCCGCAGCAGCGGAGATAAACGCCGCGCTATCGCCTAACGGCGTCAGGCGTCCACTGCATTTATCAATAATATGCATGTGCGCTGCGGCGTAGTCACAGGCAACGGGCACCAGGCTGCTGGCCATGGATTCCAGAATGACGTTGCCGAACGTCTCGGTTTCGCTTGGAAACAGGAACACGTCACAACTGGCATAGATTTCGGCCAGCGCATTGCCCGTTTTAATGCCGCAGAAATGGATATCCGGCGCCTGCCTGGCCAGGATCTCACGCATGGGGCCATCACCGACGAGCACGAGACGCGTTCCTGCAGCGCGCTCCCGCATGGCCCTCCATGCCTCCACCGCAAGGGGCAGATTCTTTTCCGGCGCGAGGCGCCCTACATAGAGCGCCACCGTATCGTCATCGCCCGCTCCCCACTGACGTCGCAACACGCGACTACGTTTTGCCGGGTTGAACAGGCGGCTGTCGACCCCGCGACTGAGCACGCTGACATTGTCGAAACCCAACCCGTGCAACTCGCTCGCCAGCGCCGGCGTAGGCACCAGGGTGCCGGCACTGCGGTTATGGAAGCGGCGCAGGTAGCCAAGAATCAGCTTTTGCAGAAAGCCGAAACCATAATGACGCGAATAGGCATGGAAGTTGGTATGAAAACCGCTCAGGGCCGGGATACCCATTCGTCCCGCTGCCCCCAGCGCGGAGCGGCCCAGCGGCCCCTCGGTGGCGATATAGAGTATATCTGGTCGTTTCGCCTGCCAAAGGTGTTGCAAGCGACGCCCGGCAGGCAGACCGAAACGCAGGGCGGGATAGCGCGGAATAGGCAGGCCACGCACATGTACGATACGCAGGAGGTCCTCATCCTCGACGCGAAACGGCAGACCGTCGTCTTCGTCCACGTCGGTACCGGGACGTGGCCGCACCAGTGTGATGGTACAACCCCTGTCGATGAGGCCGCCGACCCAGCGAGCGAGCGTCATGGCGACGCCGTTGACGTCCGGTGGAAATGTTTCCGTCACGATAGCGATATGCACTGCCCTCACCCGGCCTCCATGGGCTCCTCGTCAAGACGATGAGGTCAGTGTTGTTCCTGGCCGTTACCTTTGCATAACAGCTCAGTGACAATAGTATGACGCCTGAACCATCACACCTGCCGGCAGTACGCGCAATTTCCTCGTAACTGTCTATACTTTAATCTGTCTGTCACAAAAACCTGATAGTATCTGGGAGGCTGAATATGTCGGAAGTCATGCTGGCGTTGATAACCTGGATTGGCAGTCATACGTCCTACGCCGCCCCGCCGCATACCCCTAATATCGTTCTGACCAACCCCCATAACCTATGTGCCAACTACGGCATACACAACCGCACCCGTTGCGATTCCCTGCGCCTGCGCGGCTTTTTCAACGAACGCCTGACCATCTACATGCGCACCGACTTCAAGCTCACCGATACCCATGCCCGTTCCGAGCTGCTTCACGAACTGGTCCACTACGTCCAGTGGAGCAACCTTCCGCCGGAGCAACGCTGTCTCGGCAACATGGAACTCGAAGCTTATTCCCTTCAGGATGCCTGGCGTGCCGAGCACGGCCTGGCGCCGGTGATGAGCGATTTCGAGCGTCTCATGCTGGCCTCCTCCTGCGAGACCTGAACTCCTTAAGCTCCCGGTTTAATAGTGATTTTTTGTACAATGCCTGTCATACTTGGCGCCTGGATCACTGTCTGAACCACGCATCGTGAGCAGGAAAACAACGCCCGGTCCGGCGCGGGACTTCGTCAGGTGGTTCCGCCGCGCCGCGCCCTACATCAACGCCTTTCGTGGACGCACCTTCGTCATCACCTTCGGTGGCGAGGTGCTGCTGGATGCCCAGTTCCCGGAGCTGGCCCACGATCTCGCCCTGCTCAACAGCCTCGGCGTCAAGCTGGTGCTGGTGCACGGCGCGCGCCCGCAGATCGAACAACGCCTCAAGTTGCGCGGCGCGGCCATCCACTATGCCAACGGCCTGCGCATCACCGACGACGAGGCGCTGATCTGCGTCAAGGACGCGGTGGGCAACGTGCGCGTGGAGATCGAGGCCCTGCTGTCCATGGGCGTGGTCAACTCGCCCATGCACGGCGCGCGCATCCGCGTGGTGTCGGGCAACTTCGTCACCGCCCGGCCGGTGGGCGTCAAGAACGGCATCGACCACCAGCACACCGGCCAGGTGCGCAAGGTGGACGCCGAGGGGATCCGCGCGCAACTGGACAACGCCGCGCTGGTGCTGCTCTCGCCACTGGCCTACTCGCCCACCGGCGAGGCCTTCAACCTCGCCGCCGAGGACGTCGCCACCGCCGCCGCCATCGCCCTGCAGGCCGACAAGCTCATCTGTCTCACCGACGGCCGCGTGGTGGACAGGCGCCGCCGCCTGATCCGCGAGCTGGTCCTCGACGAGGCCGAGGCCCTGCTGGCCGGCAAGCACAAGCTGGGCGACGAGCTCGCCGCCACGCTGAAAAAGGCCATCCTCGCCTGTACCCACGGCGTCAGACGCGTCCACCTGCTGGACCGTCACGTCAACGGCGCCCTCATCGAGGAACTCTTTACCCGCGACGGCGTCGGCACGCTGCTCACCAGCGACAGCTTCGAGGGCACGCGCCAGGCGCGGGTGGAAGACATCGGCGGCCTGCTGGAACTCATCGAGCCGCTGGAGCGCGAGGGCGTGCTGGTGCGGCGCTCGCGCGAGCAACTGGAACTGGAGATCGACAAGTTCACCGTCATGGAACGCGACGGCATGATCATCGCCTGCGCCGCGCTGTTTCCCTTCATCGAGGAACGCATGGCGGAACTGGCCTGCTTCATCGTGCATCCCGCCTATCGCGGCGAGAAGCGCGGCCAGGCCCTGCTCGATTACATGGAAAAGCGCGCGCGGCAACTGGGCGTCAACCGCATCTTCGTCCTCACCACGCAGACGGCGCACTGGTTCCGCGAGCGGGGCTTCAAGCCCATCGACATCAAGTCCCTGCCCATGAAACGCCGCGAGCTGTACAACTACAGCCGCAACTCCAAGGTCTATTGCAGGGCGCTGGACGCGGACACGGCCACCTGATGGCCGCGCCCGCCGGAACAGGCCGGTCATGAGCAGGCCGTCGTGAGCAGAAAGACCGTCAACGGCGCCATCCGTCCCTTCCTCAAGTGGGCCGGCAACAAGTACCGTATCCTAGACGAGATCCGCCCGCTGCTGCCCGAGGGCCGGCGTCTCATCGAGCCCTTTGCCGGTTCCGCCGCGCTGTTTCTCAACTCGCAGTTCGACAAGTACCTCATCACCGATGTCAACGCGGATCTGATCGACCTCTACAACGTGCTCAAGAAACACGGCGAGGACTTCATCGAACAGGCGCGCCGCCTGTTCGCGCCACGCTTCAACAATGCCGAGACCTACTACCGGCGGCGCGAGGAATTCAACCGTTGCGGTGATCACCTGCGCAAGGCCGCGCTGTTCGTCTATCTCAACCGCCACGGCTACAACGGCCTGTGCCGCTACAACAGCAAGGGAGGCTTCAACGTCCCCTTCGGCCGCTACGCGCAACCCTACTTTCCCGAGGAAGAAATGCGCGCCTTTCGCCGCAAGGCGCGTCGCGCGGTCTTCAGGCACCGCGACTTCCAGTGGGCCTTCGACCAGGCGCGGCCCGGCGACGTCATCTATTGCGATCCGCCCTACGTGCCCCTGTCGCGCTCGGCGAGCTTCACCGCCTACAGCGCCGGCGGCTTCGGCCTCACCCACCAGGCCCTGCTGGCACAACTCGCGCAACAGGCCGCCGCGCGCGGCATCCCCGTGCTGATCTCCAACCACAACACCGCCGACACCCGGCGCTACTACCGCCACGCCAGCAAACATCACTACTTCCAGGTACGCCGCCACATCAGCTGTAACGGTGGAAAGCGCGAAGACGCCGGCGAAGTGCTGGCCCTGTTCGCGGCGGAATAGGGATCCTGCCCGGTAAATGCGGAAGGCCGGTCAAATGACCGACCTTCCGATACCGAACCGTCCCTCGTCCTCAGTCGTCGTCCCCGTGATGATCCTCATCGCCCAGGTTATACACGTCGAGGTCCCTGGCGGCACGGATGGGGCCGTGATAGTTGAGGCGGATGGCGGCCTCGACTTCTTCCAGGCGCGGTTCGGTCACCGGCGTGATGTGCGAGAGGACGAGTTTCGCCACCTCGGCGGCAGCGGCGACCTCGCCGATACGCGTGGGTGAGGTATGCAGGGCATGGAACACGGGATTGCGCGGCAGGGTGTCGGTAATCGCGGTGTCGTAGATCAGCAGGTCGGCGCCCCGGGCGATGTCGATCATGTTGGGGCCGGTGGAACGGGTGTCGCCGCTGTAGGCGATGCTGTAGCCCTTGTAGCTGACGCGGTAGGCCACCGCCGGCACCGGGCCGTGGTCCACGGCAATGGCTTCCACATGCAGGCCGTCGGGTGTATTCAACACTGTCTCGATGGCCGCCCCCGGCACGACGGGATTGAGATCGTGCGCCACATAGCGGAAGCGGCTGGCGCCACCGCTGATGGCCGACGCGAAAATGTTGAGGTAGCGTTCCACGCCATTCGGCAGGGCATAGTGATCGTCGGCATAGGTGGTGGTTGCCGGGTACTGGGCGACGGCGGTCCCGGGAAAGGGCACACCGTTGGCCGCCGGGCCGTAGATGTGGATGGGTGCGGTGCGCGCGGTGCCGGCCAGGTTGTTGTGGAAATAGATAGTCTTGATGGCCGCCGACAGGTCGCCGGTGTGATCGATGTGCAGGTGCGTCAGCAGAACGAGATCCAGATCGCGGATGTTGACACCGCTCTCGGCGATGCGCTGGAAGGTGCCGCCACCCACGTCCATGAGGATGCGGGGCCTGCCCTCGACGAAGATCAGATAGCCGGCGCTGGCGCGCCCGCTGGCGGTGGCAATGGGGCCGCCGGAGCCCAGCACCATCACCGACAGGGGACCCTCGACCCTGCTGACGGCGGGCCTGCGATCCGCCCAGGCGGTGGTGGCGAACAGGATCAACATCCCCGCGAGAACCAGACGAACACTTGCTGACGCTTTCATACTCCCTCCTGCGGTATTTCCGTTTGTTATCAGTGGGTCCGCTTGCCGGACACAGCCCATGATACCCGCCGGGGAAGGGATCTTGTGTGCGTTCAGGCACACAAGTGGCGACGATGGCGCAGCGAAGCTGGCGGACGGGCGCCTGGCGGCGCGGAAGAAGACGGGCGTGTGAGAACGCCGGGGTGGGCAGCAGCTCTGCTCAGAGTTCGGAGTCGGGCGGGACCACCTTCATGACTTCCTCGATGGTGGTCTGGCCCATGGCCACCTTGCGCGCGCCGGAGAGGCGCAGGCGCGTCATGCCGTTGCGGATGGCCAGCTTGCGAATGCTGTCGGCATCGGCCTCGGGACCGATCTCGCGCTTGAGTTCCGGGTCGAGGGTCATGATTTCGTAGATGCCGCTGCGCCCGAGGTAGCCGGTGTGGCGACACTTTTCGCAACCCACGGCGCGGAAGAAGCTGGGGGTGCCGCTCACGGTCCACGGCGCGGTGAGTGCCTGCCAGGCCTGCGCGTCCACCTCGGTGGGCTCCTTGCAGTGGGGACAGAGGTTGCGCACCAGGCGCTGGGCCATGACGCCGAGCAGGGTGGCGTTGAGCAGGTAGGCGGGCACGCCCAGTTCGCGCAGGCGCGGGATGGCGGCGGCGCTGTCGTTGGTGTGCAGGGTGGAGAGCACCAGGTGGCCGGTCAGCGCCGCCTGGATGGCCATGTTGGCGGTTTCGTGATCACGGATCTCGCCCACCATGATGATGTCCGGATCCTGGCGCAGGAGGGTGCGCACGCCCGAGGCGAAGTCCACGCCGATGTTGTGCTGCACCTGCATCTGGTTGAACTGCGGCATGACCATCTCGATGGGATCTTCCACGGTGCAGACATTGAGTTCCGGACGCGCGAGGCGCTTGAGGGTGGAATACAGGGTGGTGGTCTTGCCCGAGCCGGTGGGGCCGGTGACCAGCACGATGCCGTGGGGATGGGAAACCATGCCGTCCCAGCGCGCCACGTCCTGGGCCGAGAAACCGAGGGCGGGAAAGTCCTTCACCAGCACCTCGGGGTTGAAGATCCGCAGCACCAGTTTTTCGCCGAAGGCGGTGGGCATGGTGGACAGGCGCAGTTCGATCTCGGTGCCGTCGGGGGCGCGGGTCTTGACGCGGCCGTCCTGCGGACGGCGTTTTTCCACCACGTCCATGCGCCCGAGGATCTTGATGCGGCTGGTGACCGCGTGGATCACCGTCATGGGCATGTCATAGACCTGATGCAGGATGCCGTCGATGCGGAACTTGATGTGCGCCACCTCGCGGCGCGGCTCGATGTGGATGTCGCTGGCGCGCTGCTCGAAGGCGTACTGCAACAACCAGTCCACCACGTGCACCACGTGCTGGTCGTTGGCGTCGATCTTGCCGGCCTCGCCCAGCTCCACCAGTTGCTCGAAGTCGGCGGGCGCCTGGCTGCTCTTCTTGCTCTCCTCGCTGGTGGCCCGCTGGATGGAGCGCGAGACGCTGAAGAATTCGTCGAGGTAGCGTGATACGTCCACCGGGTTGGCGATGACACGCCGGATGTCCAGCCCCGAGACGTGGCGCAGTTCGTTCTCCCAGCTGCGCAGGTAGGGCTCGGCGGTGGCGATGGTGACCGTGGTCTCGTCCACCTCCACCGGCAGGATGCGATGGCGGCTGGCGTAGGCGTGGGAGATCACCGCCGTGACGCGGGTTACGTCCACCTTGAGGGGATCGATACGGTAGTACGGCAGGTCCACGTGCTCCGCGAGCCAGCGCGTGAGGGTATCGAGATCCAGCACGCGCCCCTCGCGCCGCGCATCGGGCCACTCCTGCTGGGCCAGCATCACCAGCGGGTGGATCTCCAGGGTGCTGTGGGCACGGGCGGGAAAGACCATCTCGGCGGCGGTCTCGGCATGGACGAGGCCGTCGGCCGCCAGCGCCTCCACCAGTTCCCGGAGGTTGAGCTTGCGATCCTGCTGCGCGATGGGTGCGACCTTTGTCATGTGTCCTCGGATTTCCCTGTGCCAGTGGGCGACGGCCTCGCCCGCCACCAGCATAAGCGAATTTCCTGCCCGCTACCGTGTCCCGCTGCCCATCTCCCGCCGCGACGGGATCAGCGCCCGGCCCTTACCAGGCCGCCGAGGCCGGCATCATCGAGGAGACGCACCAGGTGCTGGCGAATGGCGCCGGCGTTTTCCATGGGCAGCACATCGTCCACCACCTCGCGCGCCTCGTCCAGGGTGAATTCGCGGATCACCCACTTGACCCGCTGCAGGCTGGTGGCGCTCATGCTCAGGCTGTCGATACCCATGCCGAGGAGGATCAGGGTGGCGACGGGATCGCCCGCCATCTCGCCGCATACGCTCACCGGCTTGCCCGCCGCGCCCGCGCCGTCCATCACCTGGGCGATGGCGCGCAGCACCGCCGGATGCAGGGCGTCGTAGAGTTCCGCCACGTTGGCGTTGTTGCGATCCACCGCCAGCAGGTACTGGGTCAGGTCGTTGGTGCCGATGGAGAGAAAATCCACGCGCCGGGCGAGATTCTCGGCCTGGTACACCGCCGAGGGCACTTCCACCATCACGCCGATGCGCGGCATGCTGAGCTGGTAGCCCTCCTCGAAGAGTTCATCGTAGGCCTGGCGGATGAGCACCAGGGCCTCGTCCAGCTCCCATACGTTGGTCAGCATGGGCAACAGGATGTTCAGGTTTCCCAGTCCCACGTTGGCGCGCATCATGGCGCGCACCTGGACGAGAAAGATCTCGGGGTGATCGAGGGTGATGCGTATGCCGCGCCAGCCGAGGAAGGGGTTGTCCTCCTGGATGGGGAAGTAGGGCAGCGCCTTGTCGCCGCCCACGTCCAGGGTGCGCAGGGTCACCGGCTTGGGCGCCATGGCCTCGAGGACATTGCGGTAGATACTGCACTGTTCTTCCTCGCCGGGGAAGCGCTGGCGCGCCATGAAGGGAAACTCGGTACGGTAGAGACCGATGCCCTCGGCCTTGCTCATCACGATCGGCGCGATGTCCGACAGGAGACCGGAATTGGCGTACAGGGCCACGTGGTGCTCATCGCGGGTCTGCGCCGGCAGCGCGGTGAGTTCGTCGAGTTCCTCGCGCAGTTGCGCCTCTTCCGTGGCGAGGCGCCGGTACTCCTCGCGCACCTCGTCCGAGGGCGAAACATAGACGCGACCGCTGTAGCCGTCAACGATGATCTGGCTGCCGTCCACCTGCGCCACCGGCAGGTCCACCACGCCCATGACCGCGGGTATCCCCAGGGCGCGCGCGAGAATGGCGGCATGCGAGTTGCGCGAACCGCGCGCCGAGACCACGCCGGCGAGTCTTTCCACCGGCACGTCGGCAAGCATGGAGGCGGTGATCTCCTCGCCGACGAGGATGGTGTCCTCGCAGTAGTCCAGGGAATGGCCGTCGTCCTGTTGCAGGTAACGCAACAGGCGCCCGCCGAGATCACGCACGTCGTCGGCACGCTCGCGCAGATAGGGATCTTCCATGTCGGTGAACACGCGCACGTGTTCCTTGACCGTGTCACGCAGGGCCGCCGGCGCCCAGTTGCCGTCACGGATGCGATCCTCGGTGGCGCGCACCAGGCTGTCGCCGTCGAGCATCAGCAGGTAGGCATCGAAGAGGGCCTTGTCCTCGGTGGGCAAGACCTGTTCCATGCGCTCGGACAGCCGCCGGATGTCTTCCTTGACCTGTTCCACCGCGTCCTGGAACAGCTTCAGCTCGCCATCGACGTCCTCGGCGGGCCGGTCGGGGATGGCGTCGATGTCCTCGCTGGGAAAGATGACCACCGCGCGGCCCTGCGCCACGCCCTGGGCACCGGCCACGCCGATGAGGGGACGGCTGTCACGCGGGCGCGCCGGCAGGCGCCGCAGCAGGGCGATCTCGCCACTGGCATCGGCATGGGCGATGGCGCCCGCCAGTTGCGCGGCGATGGTGATGAGGAAGGTGACCTGATCCTCGTTGAAGCGCTGCCTGGCCTTCTGCTGCACGACGATGACGCCGAGCACCTTGCGGTGGTGGATGATGGGCACGCCGAGGAAACCGTGGAAGTGTTCCTCGCCGGACTCCTCGAAGTAGCGGTAGGCGGGATGGCTCGGCGCATCATCGAGATTGAGCGGCTCGGCGCGCGCGCACACCAGCCCCACGAGGCCCTCGTCGAAGGGCAGGCGTACCATGAGCACCGACTCGGGACGCAGGCCGTCGGTGGCCATGAGGACGTGTTCCTGCTGCTGGTTGTCGGTGAGATAGACCGAGCAGACCTCCACCTCCATGGCTGCCTTGACGCGGTGCACGATGGTGGCCAGCGCCTCGTCCAGGTTGGGCGCGGCGCTCACTTCCTGCACTATGCGGCGTAGCGTGTCGAGCATGTCCTGACTCTTGTCCGGGTTGCAGTAAGGGCGACGCCCACGACGGGCGCACGGCACCGGGCCGCGGGCGACCGCGGCCATGGCGGAGTGTCCTGCGCGTTCCCGTATTGGCGACTGTACACGGAAAAGCAGCGCGCCGGCGCGCCTTGCGGCGCCCGCGGGACGGTCAACCTGCCGTTTCGGCGCGCCTCAGGCCCGCCATCAACGGCTCAAGTTCCGCCAGGGCGCGTTCATAGACGCGGCGCTTGAAGGATATGACCTGCCGGGCAGGTTCCCAGTAGTTGATCCAGCGCCAGTGATCGAACTCGGGTTCGCCGCTGTGGTCCAGCGAGACCTGTTCCTCGCTGCTCACCAGGCGCAACAGGAACCAGACCTGCTTCTGCCCGATGCACACCGGCTTGCGGCCGCGGCGGATGTAGCGCTGCGGCAGCCGGTAGCGCAACCACTGGCGGGTGCAGCCCAGCACCTCCACATCGTCGGGCTCGAGGCCGATCTCCTCCCGGAGTTCGCGGAACAGGGCCTGTTCCGGCGTCTCGTTTCGCTGGATGCCTCCCTGCGGGAACTGCCACGCATCCTCACCGATGCGACGGGCCCAGAACAGCTGGCCCGCCCCGTTGGTGATGATGATGCCCACGTTGGGGCGGTAGCCTTCCTCGTCGATCATACCGTCCATCTTTGCTGTTATTCTCGGCCCGCGCGCCCCCGCGTGGCGGCGGCAAGCCGTGGCCCTGCCCCAATTATAGCCATGCCCCTGTAAAAAACCTAATCTTTATAATAGGTTACCGCGCACCGGGGCAATCGCGGCGGGCACCCGGCGGTTTTTGCGCTAGAATGGCGATTTTCCCGGCAGATCGACGCAAGAAGGAAACGATTTGAGTCTGGCTATCTTCGATCTCGACAATACCCTGCTCACCGGCGACTCCGATTACCTCTGGGGCCAGTTCCTGGTGGAGGAAGGCATTGTCGATGGCGCGCACTACGAGGCAGAAAACCTCAGGTTTTATGAGGAATACAAGGCGGGGGGCCTGGACATCTACGCCTTCCTGCGTTTCTCCCTCAAGCCGCTGTCCGAGCATGAGCCGGCCCAACTGTACGCCTGGCGCGAGCAGTTCATGGCCCGCTGCATCGAGCCCGTCATCGCCCCCGGCGCCCCGGCGCTGCTGGAGAAACACCGCCGGCGCGGCGATACCCTGCTCATCATCACCGCCACCAACCGCTTCGTCACCGCCCCCATCGCCGAACGGCTGGGTATCGCGCACCTCATCGCCACCGAGCCGGCGTTCCGCGACGGCCGCTACACCGGGGAAGTGGAGGGCGTGCCCTGCTTCCAGGAAGGCAAGATCACTCGCCTGCGGGAATGGCTCGCCGAGCGCGACGAGACCCTCGACGATTCCTGGTTCTACAGCGATTCGCACAACGATCTGCCCCTGCTGCGCACGGTTACCCACCCCGTGGCGGTGGATCCCGACGACACCCTGCGTGAGTGGGCGCTCACCCACCACTGGCCGGTGATCAGCCTGCGCGAGGCCGAGCCCGTCTCCCTCGCGCCGTGAGCGGCCCGCCGTGACTGCCCGCGCCGCCCCGCTCCGGTACCCCGCCCGCCACGGCGGGATCCTCGCCGCCAGCCTGGGACTGCTGCTCGCCTGCCTGCTGCTGGCGCTGGGCTACGGCGAAACCCTCCTGTCGCCCCACGAGGTCCTGCGCCTGCTGGCGGCACCCGACGACTCGCTGGCGGCGCGCATCCTGTGGGAGCTGCGCCTGCCCCGCGCGCTGGCGGCGCTGGCGGTGGGCGGCCTGCTGGCGCTGGCCGGTGCCCTGATGCAGGTGCTGCTGCGCAACCCGCTGGCCGATCCCTACGTGCTGGGGATCTCCGGGGGCGCGGGCAGCGGCGCCCTGCTGGCCCTGCTGGCGGGCGCGGGCGGCCTGCTGCTCAGCGGCGCGGCGCTGGCCGGGGCGCTGCTCTCCACCCTGCTGGTCTTCGGCCTCGCCCGCCGCGGCGGCAATCTCGACCCGGTGCGCCTGCTGCTCACCGGTATCGTCGTCGCCGCCGGCTGGGGCGC